>JAQBPC010000650.1 GCA_028287725.1 Chloroflexota bacterium
CTCGCGCAACGCCGCATCGCCAATCTCCCCACGATTGCGCAACTCGACAATAGCGCGTCGCTGCGCCCCTACCAACTCGCGCAGCAGTTGCTGCGCCGTCGCAACCTCTTCTTCCGCGGCTTGATCGTTGGTACCCGACGCTCGCGCCCCGTAAACCCGTGCCCGCCGCTGATGCCGGCGCCGCAAGAGCTCCACCAACTCGCGGGGCAGCCCATCTGACCGAGCCAATGCTTCGAGGCGTGCGAGGGCCGCTTGAGCAGCAACGGCACGCGCCTTGGCCACTTCACGCTCCGTTGCAACATCGCCGGGCAACTGCAGGCGACGGATCAGCACCGGCAAGCTCAGCCCTTGGACGACGAGCGTTGCGACAACAACGCAGAACGTGAGGAAGATAATGACCGAGCGGTCCGGGAACGGCGCGCGTTGCGCCGTGGTAAAGGGCAGGGCCAGGGCGATCACCAGGGAATCGGCGCCGCGCATACCGGCCCAGCCAACTACGACCGCACCCTTCCATGGGGGAAACTCAAGTTGTTCTCGTGGGCGGCGGGCGATCAGCGACTGGAGGTACGTCTCGCCGAACACCCAGATGATGCGTACCATCACGACAGTGAAGATGACTATGGCCGCATCGATGCCGAGCGTCATCACGGGAAGGTTGGCAACCCCGGACACAATCTGAGGCAGGTATAACCCGAGTATGGTAAAGATCAGGCCATTTAAGAGGAATACCAGGATGTCCCAAAAGGCATCGGCCTCCAACCGTGTTTCGTTCGATCGGACCTCAGGATCGTGCCTACCAAGGACGATACCTGCCGTGGCCACGGCAAGAATACTGGAGGTTGCGAGCAGGTCGGCGATAATGAATGCGGTGTACGGGACAAGGAGCGTCAGCGTAACCTCAACGGGCGGGTTGTTCAGGCGGTGTTGGACGCCATCGGCAACTAACGCCACAGCGAGACCAATCGCCGCGCCGCCGACCACCGCCACAAGGAGTTGTAAGCTCGCTACCTCCAGCGAGAATGTGCCGCTCACGACGGCCATGACCGCCAGGCGATAGGCCACGAGACTTGCCGGATCGTTGGCCATACTTTCTCCTTCCAGGATGGTCACGATGCGCTGGGAAAGCTTCAAGCGCTCGGCGATTGCCGTGGCGGCGACTGCATCGGTGGAAGAGACAATTGCGCCCAGCACAAAGGCGGCAGGCCACGTGAGGCCGGGAATGAACGCATGGGCAACGACGGCGACCACCACGATAGTCACCGCCACGAGCTCGATTGCTAACCGCACAATTGGCCGTAGGTTGGCCCGGAAGTCCCGCCAGGATGTTCTCCACGCCGCCGAAAATACCAGCGGAGGAATAAATATCAGAAATATAGTGTTGGGATCAAAGTTCACCGATGGTAGACCAGGCACGAAGCCGAGAGCGATCCCACCGAGAACGAGCAGGATGGGGTAGGGGATCACGAGACTCTCTGCCAGGGTAGCCAGCGCAACGACGGCTATCAGCGCGATGAGAATGATCTCGACGACGGCCATAGTCGACTCCCCATGCGGCAATGGCTCGAGCTACGCGTCGATTGGCCTAACCTATGCGCTCGCAATTTGGAGCGGCGCCGCGTAACGATATTCTGCGAAACGTAGCAGGCACGGTTTCATGGTCTGAGGGTGACGGGCATTCGACAGTTCTTGTCGCGCAACATGGTTCGCGATAGCGGCAGCGCGCACGTTGCCCACCGAGGGCCTTATCTCACGGAAGCGAGACTACTTGCGCTTTGGCGATTCTGTGTAACCGCGTCCCACATCGCGGGTACTGTCGATGGCGCGTGTAGTCCAGGAGCGGGATGACCGCCGCGATACTATGCTGCGCGGCTCCGCTCACAGCTGTCCACCGTGATCATACCACCGCCGGTGCGACGGGCTTCCACCATTGCGCTGCGCACGCCGGGTCGAGGGCTCTTCGACATCGAACGAACGTTCACCAAAAAGCGATCGCGTTCTGTACTTACAAGGTGAAATCGACTATGCTATATTCAAATCAGTTAGATTCAAATTAGAAAGAGTCGAATGATGCATTCCGGTGATGCCCAGCCGCTGCAACCCAACGCGGTGATCGCCGTGGACGTGGTGCTGTTCAAGGTGCGACATAGCGAGCACATCGACGAAGCATGGCAGGTACTGCTTGTACAGCGCGAGGATGCCGCCTTTGCCGGCAAGCGCTCGCTGCCCGGTGTGCTGGTACGTGCCGAGGAGACCTTTGACGCCGCGGCCCGACGGGCGCTGCATACCAAGGCGGGCCTTGACGCCGCCGGGTGGTATCTTGAGCAGCTCGGAACGTTTAGCGCCCCGGATCGTGACACGCGGGGTCGGGTAGTCTCCGTGGCGCACGTGGCGCTGCAGCGCACAGACGAGTTGACCCTCGTCCCCGGCGGCGGCATCATGCGGGCCGAGTGGGCGCCGGTACGCAGCGTGTTTGGCGAGGAGTTGGCCTTCGATCACGACGCCATGCTCGGCGCCGCGGTCCAGCGCGTCCAGTCCAAGCTGCGCTATTCCTGGCTGGCCTTTCAGGTCCTGCCCGAAACCTTTACACTGCCGCAGCTGCGCGCCGTCTACGCGGCAATCCTCGACGCATCGCTGCTGCGCTTGAACACAAGCAACTTGAAGAAGACCTTTGCGCCTCTCCTGGCTTCAGGCGCGCTCGTGCCCGTGGGCGAGCGTGCGTCAACTACCGGCGCTGGGCGACCCGGAGACCTGTATCGCTTCCAGGGCCCGGTCGCGGGCACGTGGGAGCGGGAGTTACCCTGGCAGGAAGGATCTAGTGTCAATGAATGAGACTTCTCCCTCACCCGATTTGATCGTCGTCGGCTCCGGCCTGGCCGGCCTCGCTACCGCGCTTGCCGCGGGCGATGCGGGAGCCCGTGTCAGGCTGCTGACGGCCGGCGACTTGCTCTCGGGATCGAGCCCTTGGGCCCAGGGCGGGATAGCCGCGGCGCTCGGCGCCGACGATCACCCCTCGCTCCATGCCGCCGATACGCTGGCGGTGGGTGGCGGCCTGAATGATGCGGCAGCCGTCGATGTTCTTGTACACTCCGGCCGCGCGGCCGTGCTGGATCTGCTGGAATCGGGCGTGCCCTTCGACAGCAAATCTGGGCGCCCGGAGTTGGGTCTGGAAGCGGGCCACCAGCGCCGGCGCATTGTACACGCCGAGGGCACTGCCACTGGGCATGTGATAACGAAGGCGTTGCTGGCCCGCACAGTGCGACACCCGCGCATTCACGTCTCCGAGCATACGCCTGCTCAGGCGCTGCTGCGCGAAGGACACCGCATCGTTGGGGTGCGCAGTGGCTCAGCCATATACCAGGGAAATGCGGTTGTGCTGGCCACCGGCGGCTACGCGGCGCTATGGGGACGCACGACCAACACTCCGGCCAGCCGGGGCGCGGGACTGGCGCTGGCCTGGGGAGCAGGCGCCACACTGGCCGACCTGGAATTCGTGCAATTCCACCCTACGGCGTTGGCGCTACCCGGGCGGCCGGCCTTCCTGCTCAGCGAGGCCCTACGGGGAGAGGGCGCCCTGCTGCTCGACGCCGACGATCGGCAGATCGTGGATCCTTTGCTGCCGCGTGACGTCGTGGCCCGCGCCGTGGCTCGCCACTGGCAAGAGCGGGGCCCCGTATATCTCTCCATGCGTCACCTTCCCGCCTCCGTGCGGGCGCGCTTCGCGCCCCTCGCTGCACAGCTACTCGAGTGGGGGCTGGACCTGGCACGCGACCGCGTGCCCGTGGCCCCAGCGGCCCACTACTGTATGGGCGGCGTCCGAAGCGACGACGCCGGCCGCACCGACGTAGCGGGACTGTATGTGGCCGGCGAGGTGGCCTGCACCGGCGTGCAGGGAGCCAACAGGTTAGCCTCCAATTCGCTGCTGGAATGCCTAGTCTTCGGCCAGCGCGCCGCTGCCGCCGCCTTGGCCGACTCCCCAGATGCGCGGGCCGCGTGGTCGACCACGGCATTACCCGCCGCGCCAGACATCCCAGAAGGGAAGCCCGAACCGGACGGCTCTCGTCCACGGGAGGCCGACGACCCCGTGCTTGATCGTGACCTAGGCACGGAGCGCTCGAAACGCCATCTCCAGGCCCTCGTGCGGGCCCTCCCTCGTCCCGATGACACTGAACCGTGCGACCCGCGCCTTGTGCCCCATCTGGCAACGCGCAGCGCCTTGGTGCGCGCCGAGAGCCGCGGGGCACATTATCGCACGGATGCCCCACAGGCCCTGCCCGAGTGGCAAGGACACATACTCTGGCGCCGAGGCATGGAGCCGCAATTCGAAAGGATCGTTACATGAATACTGCCTCGACCCCGGCGCACGTCGAACCTGCCGTGCCGCCCGAGACTGAGAGCGTGGGGGCGCTGGTGCGCCTTGCTTTGGCCGAGGATATCGGCCGGGGGGATTTGACCACTGACGCCACGGTTCGTGCGAACAGCGTGGCGGTCGCGGAGATCCGTCAGAAGCAAGCCGGCGTCGTCTGCGGGTTGCCGATAGTCGAGCGGGTTTTTCACGCGTTTGATGACCAGGTGGTAGTAACGCCGCTGGTCGCGGAGGGCTCCTGGGGCGACCAGCGGGTGGTTGCCCGTATAGCTGGTCCGACGCGCGCGATCCTCAGCGGCGAGCGCACGGCCCTCAACTTCCTGGCGCGCC
>JAQBPC010000655.1 GCA_028287725.1 Chloroflexota bacterium
TCGGATCTGGAGGTGTTGCCCTCAAGTATCCTGGTTACGCTCCAACGGTACGGAGGTTTGCTGCTAGCGGCACGTGATCAATCGGGAAACGTCGTTGGCGTGCTGCTTGGCTTTCCTGGCTTTAAGGCTGGAAAAGTCGTGCACTGCTCGCATATGCTGGGCATTCTATCTGAGTGGCGCAGCCTCGATATCGGGTTTCGCATGAAATGTCGCCAGCGAGAGTATGTGCTAGAGCAAGGTTTGGACCTCATAGTCTGGACCTTTGATCCACTCGAGACCCGGAATGCGCGCCTCAACACTGGGCGCCTCGGGGCGATCTGTCACGATTATCATCCCAACCTTTACGGGGCGATGAACGACGATCTCAACCAAGGAATGGAAACGGATCGCCTTACCGCTTCCTGGTACATCCGGCATTCCGCGGTCGCCGATCGTCTCGCGGGCCGTCGCCCGCCCGCTGACCCCGGCGCGCTACTGGCGTCTGGCGTGCCGCTGCTCACCGTCACCACGCCGGTTGAGCCAACGGGCGGTAGCGAACCGTATTTCCGCCTTATGCGCTACGATACTGGCCTGGATGCAGAAACCATGCTGGTCGAAGTACCCGTCAATTTTCAGGCGATCAAGAGCGTGGATAACGCTAGTGCCAAAGAATGGCGGCTCGGCGTACGCAGCATGATGACCGACCTATTCGCGCGCGGATACGCCGCGATTGATCTGTTGAAAGACGAGTCACCAGGGCAACTTACGCGTTGCTACTATCTGATAGGGAAGCTGGAACCGTATCTGCGCGGCGCCGGCTCAATAGAGGTGAGAGGGACCATATAGTGCGCATTGAGGAACTCGACGTCCGGTACGTGTCCATGCCCCTGATCACGCCATTTACCACGAGCTTTGGCACCGAAGTCACCCGGCCATGCCTGATCATTCGCCTGGCCGGCGAGGGGGCAGAGGGATGGGGCGAGTGCGTGGCCGGCGACGGGCCCTGGTACTCATACGAAACGCTCGACACCGCCTGGTCTGTCATCAAGTCATTTATCGCACCCGCGATTCTTGGCAAGGATGTGTCCGGCGCGGCAGACTTGTGGCGTCTCCTGGCAAGGATCCGCGGTCATCGCATGGCTATCGCGGCGGTTGAGCAAGCACTGTGGGACCTACAAGCCCGTGCTGCCGGAAAGTCCCTGGCGAACGTGCTCGGAGGAACAAGCGGCGAGACACCGAGTGGCGTGAGCCTCGGAATCAAAGAGAACCCTGCAGCGCTCGTCGAAGTTGTCGCCACCCATGTCGAGCAAGGATACAAGCGCATCAAGCTCAAGATCGCGCCAGGCCGGGATCTGCCGTTTGTGGCCGCGGTGCGCGAGCGCTTCCCGGATATCCTGCTCAGCGTTGATGCGAACTCGGCCTATACGCTCGCCGATACGAAGCACCTGCGCGAGCTCGACGCCTTCAATCTGTTGATGATCGAGCAGCCACTTGGCGAAGAGGACATCGTGGACCACGCTACGCTGCAGCGCGATCTCAAGACGGCGATCTGCCTCGACGAGGCGATCTGCACGCCTGACGACGCGCGGAACGCCATCGCGCTCGGGAGTTGTCGGATCATCAATATCAAGCCGGGGCGTGTAGGTGGCTTGCTACGCAGCATGAAAATTCACGATATTTGTCAGGCGGCGGGTATACCGGTATGGTGTGGCGGCATGCTGGAAACAAATATTGGCCGGGCTACAAATGTATGCCTGACGAGCCTGCCAAACATTACGCTTCCTAGCGATATTACAGCGAGCGCTCGATACTTCCACGAGGATATCGCTGGCCCGTCGTTCGTCCTTAGCAAGAACGGCACCATGGCCGTGCGTACAACGCCGGGCATCGGGGTTGAGGTGGATCACGCGGCACTGGCGCGTGTGACCAAATGGCAGGAGACTCTGACACCCGCAACGGTCTAGCGTCTCAGCAACCGCTCGAGGACTGTGCTGCTTGACGGAGAGCTCAAATAAAAAGGCAGGGTCGGCGCCTGAGATTCGCGTCGACCCTGCCCGCCTACACCTATTAGGCGCGGTTGGACTTTCGGTCAGCCTTCGCGTGGTCCGCTAGAAACGGACGGCGATGGTTGACCAGTGCCGACTGTGGAACCTGGATGTATGCCTCTGAGTTGGACTGACCAGGCAAGGTACTGGTTGTGCTCAGATACACCATGCGACCACTGTGCATCTCGCGATACACGCCTGCAGGGACCGACGTCCCCCCTCGTAGGGAGATAGGATGCATTACACACCTCCTCGTGTGCGCCTTGCGTGGGACGCATCATCGCGGCCCATCCTGTTGTTACCAGCCATCATCGGCTGGCCGTGCTAGTGTAGCACAAGGTAATACACGAATAAACACCTAAAAGGGCAGCACATTGGGACGATGTAGCTCCCGATGGTGTTCACGCAGGACTTGCAAACCTATGCATTCGTCCGCTGTGCGCGCTGCTTCGCGATGCCGGATAGCGTCTCCAGCACGATGCGGTTCGCGAGATAGGCCGTGACTTCGCCACGCATGTCATAGGCCGGAGCCACCTCCACCATGTCCATGCCCAGAATCGGCAGCTCGAGCGCGCAACGGCGCACTGCGTCAAGCACCTGACGGCTCGTCAAGCCACCTGGCTCGGGCGTACCGGTGCCGGGCGCCATTGATGGGTCGACGACGTCGATATCAACGGTAAGGAAAATGCCGTCGCAGTCCTGCCGGACGATGTTGAAGGCCTCGTCCAGGCATACGTCGATACCGCGACGGCCGACTTCGCTCATCTCGTACCAGCGCATGCCCTGCTCGGCCATCCAGTCAAATACATCCGGGCCTGGCCAATAGCCGCGGAGCCCAATCTGGACGAAGCGGTCACCGCGCACGGTGCCCGCCTCAATCAGTCGTCGCATCGGCGTCGCATGGTTAATCTTTGAGCCAAATTCAAAGTCGGCCGTATCGGTATGCGCATCAAAATGGATGACGGCGACCCGTCCCGCTCTATGCTGCTTCGCCACCCCGCTGATATCCGGCAGAGCAATGGTGTGGTCGCCGCCGAGCACGACAGGAATGGCGCCCGCCGCGACAATGGTAGAAACTGCCTCTTCGAGGCGTCCTAGGCTCTCAATGATCTGGCCCGACGGCATCATGACGTCACCTGCATCGACAACGCGAAGGTCGTTGAGTGGGTCGACGCCGAGGGCGATATGTGGGCGAGCCGTTTCCAGGAGGTCTACGTCGGCGGATCGAATCGCGCTTGGACCGAACCGTGCCCCGGCACGATAACTTGTGCCTCCGTCGAACGGTGCGCCAATAATCACAGCATCGGCGCCGGCAAGACTGGTAGGATCGTCGAGCCGGGCGCGTGGAATTCCGAGAAACGTTACGTCTGGTCCGTACATGGTAGTCATTCGGATTTCCTTCCGGCCTTAGCTCATAACTTCGGTACCATGACCATATATATACGACAGGGCTCCGATGGGTGGGCTTTCAGGCCTGGGACGGGTCCGCACACCTGATGCCGGGGCGACACGAGCGAGGGCCACGTCAACGTACAAGTGGCCTCGCGGCCATGTCAACGACGCACATTGGACCTGGAAGGACGAGATTGACTTGCAAATAACGCTGTGCTCGGCCTGGGATGGAGCGGCATGCCGGTATTAACGCTGGAAGCCGCACTCGCCGAACTGCCTCCGCTGGTTCGGCCATTGAAACCGCTCACGCCGTCGTTCCTTGATCCTCGCGAATGGCGGCCTTCCGGGACTCGGCCGCCGGCAGGTTGGGACGCGCTACGTGCGCGGATCATCGCTCGCGACGGTGGATGTGTCTACTGCGGCCAAGGTGAGTCGAGCGAGCGCCGCAGCCGGCTCGAGGTCAACCACCTCAACGGGCATCGGGATAACCGGCCGGAAGCGCTTGAGACTGTCTGTGTGCTCTGCCACCGTGTGCTGCACGCTGGGCGATCCGCGGCAATCTACGGCAGCCTGGTGCTGTTTCGGCGGGCCGGATGCGATCAAAACAACCTGATTCGGCTGTGCTGGTGGCTGCGTACTACGCGCCGTCTTGCCGACCGGCCTCTCATGGAGTTGCTCGGACTGCATGAACAGGCGCAGTTTCGCATGGATCGACCGTACCTCAGCACGCTCTACGGGTACGTGCCCGAGCGCTACTGGTTGCTGGAGCGTCGGCCCGTATCCTATAGCTAACTGAGCCTCATGTTATGACATCTCCAGGCCGCCGTTGACGTCGATTTGAGCGCCGTGGATGTACGACGCGGCATCCGACGCAAGGAAGACGACCGCGCCCGCGATGTCTTGCGGCCTGCCAAGCCGTCCAAGCGGGATACGCGCGAGCTGTTCCTCTTTCTTCCCCGGCGGCCAGGCATCAACCATTGGACTATCGACGGGCCCGGGATTGATGGTGTTGACGGTGATCCCAGTGCCGCCCAATGCGCGCGCAAGCGACTTCGTGAGGCAAATCACTCCGGCCTTCGACACGGAGTAGTTAGCGCCGGCTGCCAGTCCTCCGACACGCCCGGCCAAGGAGCCGAGGTTGATGATCCGGCCGCTCCCCTGCCCTTTCATCACACGTGCCGCGGCCCTACAACATAAAAATATGGACGTTAAATTTATGTCGAGTACGTGCTGCCAGTCATCCAAGGATAGCTCGTCGATTGGCGTAGCCTGGAAGACGCCGAGGCAGTTAACCAGCACGTCCAGGCGCCCGGTCTGCTTTTGGACCTCATCGACCATGCGGAGTACCGCGGGCTCGTCGGTCACGTCGACGGCCAGGGTCAGCACTCGCCGGCTCGTTTCCTGCCAGGCGGTCGCGGCTGTCCGCAGCGCGTTTTCATCGCGGTCGACGACCACGACAGTTGCGCCCTCGGCCAGCAGCGCTCCAACGCAGGCGCGGCCTATCAAGCCGGCCCCTCCGGTAACGACAGCTACTTTATTCGAAAGTCCGGTCTCCACTATTTCGGGTAGCGGCCCGCCTCGAGCGCGGGGCGCCGCATTCCCATCTCCTCTCCGCTCACTTAGAAATTAGTGGGCACTCGCGAGTTCCAGGCCCGCTTCAGTTCGGTCGAGCAAATCACCGTTGCCGTCGAATGGCACTGGGCCTGCCGGTTCGAGAATCTCTTGCAACGGATCGGCGCGCACGTCATCAAGCAGCCCGGTCGAGACCCAGAACTCCCCAAGGTGCAGAGTATCTTCGATCCTGAGCAGTCGAGGCGCGCGGCCCACGGCGTTACAGGTGAGCACGGCGGCGGCAAACGCGAGGCGATCTGACGGCAGAATCATCGGGAGCGCGACTGGTCGGGCGACGGTAGCGGTCAGCGCGTTCGGATATGTCCTGCCGAGCGATAGCTTTCTCGCTGCATGGATGGTTGTGAAATCGGCCGCGCCCAGGCCGTTGCCATTGCCGTCGGTGGCAATGGTAAGGTCCAGCACCACCTGCTTGTTGACTACCGGGCCACCGCTGGCATGGGGCGTGGCATAGCGGCCGGTAATGTTGGGATCGGCCCCGTCTCCGCTAATGTCCTTGCCAAGGCGGTCGATGACCAGGACATCAAGTTGAGCGAACGGAATTCGCGGCATTGCCGCGCGGGCCTCCTCCAGTAGCGCAGGCTCATCGGCAAAGATGCGCTCAGCAGGTACCAGTTGTATCTTGAACGGCTGATCGAAAGCATTCTCTAGCACGGCAAGACCAAAGCGGATCGGCGCGTGCTCCAGCGCCACCGCCGCCACGGCTGGTACCAGGCGATACATTTCGCCAAATCCCTGAGCATGACAAGCCGCGGCTCCAGCCTGTTTCCCGAGTCCAATGGCGATCATTTTTGCCAGCCCACTTTCGTGGGGGCCCCGGTAAGCGGTGTGCGGCTTCACTCGTCCCACAAAGACGATGCCGTCGGCGGCCATCGCCAGCTTGTCGAGACGCACCGACGTTCCATCCGGCGCGTGGCCAAGTTCGACCGTGTCCATTTGCGCCTCGATAGGGGCGCCAACTCGTTCGGGCGTCACGCCAAGGTGCAGCAAGACGTCTCGCTGGCCCTCCGCGGTGGCCCCGCCATGGCTGCCCATGGCGGGGATGATGAATGGCTCAGCGCCCAGCGCGCGTAGCTCGCGGACCAAGGCAGCGACGATCTCTGGGAGGCGCGCGATACCGCGGCTACCAACGCCTATGGCAATGCGCTGGCCCGGCAGGATAACGCCTGCGGCGGCGCGCATCTGTTGATGGACGGCGTCGTCAATATCGCGCAGCTGCGGCGGTGTCTTCATGGCGTAGCGAACGCGGGCCATAGGAGGGATTGAGACCGGGTCCAGTAAGTGGTGGAGGATATCCTCAGGTACCTCAAGCTCGATCCGCATTTTGTTTCCTTTTCTCGATCTCTGCAGTACTGGCGTCACGACGTTGGGGGTCGCCTGTGGCTTTCGAGGTTAACGTTACACTTCGCCTTTCGGGCCACTGCACGAGTCCGCGTTGACGACTACCGTGAACTGGTCAGCGATGCACTGCTACATGGTGAAGGCGCTCCACGCTCTTACGCAAGTCGCTGCACTTGAAATACATAGTAGTACATATCGGCAGGCCGGTTTAGACGTGCTATACGGCTTGGGGCTGCGTGATCGCGCCCGCGTTCCGTATATTGCGATTAATGGTCGAGGCCAATGCAAGTGCCAGGGCTACGACACTGAAGATAAGTATAGTGCTCGTCGTGCCGACCGACTGGAGAAGGATGCCGGAGAGGGCGGTCCCAAGGGGAATAAAGCCAAACGCCAGCAGGCGAAAAGCGCTGTTCACCCGCCCCTGGAGCGCGTCAGGAATGATGCTGACACGGTAGCCGAACTGGACGGCATTATAGATAGGACCCAGAAAGAACAAGCATGCCGCTACCACCCCGAGCGCAACGATATTTGGCGCCACGGCATAGAGTGGCCAAAGGATCGCCTCAGCCCAGACACACAGCGTGATGACACGACCAAAGCTATAGCGCTTCTGAATGCGGGGCGCGATCATGGCGCCAAGAATTCCGCCGACGCTCCCAATCGAGAAGATGATTCCGATGGCGGCAGCCGGCGCGTGCTGGTTCTTTGCAACAACGATGAGGACCAGCCCTGTCGCCGAGTTGCAGAAGTTCAGACCACCGGTGAGGAATGCCATGAAGCGGATAAGCGGCTGGCGCCACAACCATGCAATCCCTTCCATGATGTCTGCTCGCAACGTACCCGTACGTGCGGAGCGCTCCCCCTGAAACTCCGTCTTGATGAAGGTCAAGGAGAAGACCGAGACAGCATAAGACACCGCGTCGAGCACAAATGGCACGGTCCGTGAAAATTGGTAGAGCAATCCACCGATCGACGGTGCTATGAGCGATGTGGCTATCGATCCGCCCTCGTTCTGGGCCGCCGCAGCGGGAATCTGCTCTTTCGGCACCACTCGAGGCAGGCAGGCGACTTCGGCAATATTAAAGAAGGTGAACAACGTCCCTTCGATTGTGGTCGTAATAAACAGCTGCTGGATAGTGAGGTGCCAGAGTGCTGCCGCGAGCGGGATACTGGCCGCATTTAGCGCACGGCCCATATCACAGAGGATCATCACTCGCTTTCTGTCCCAGCGGTCGACGAGGGCTCCGGCGGGGAGGCTCAGGATGACGTACGGCAAGGAGTAGAGGAAACCGGCAAAACCGGCCTGAGCCGGTGAATGCGTAATCGCCAGAATGAGGAGCGGAAACGCAAGCTGCGACACTCCACTACCAAGCGTTGAGACCATCTGGCCGCTCCACAGCAGAATATAATCGTGATTCTGCCGCAGCGGTTTGAGCAGTCGAATCTCCGCCTGCTGACCTTGGCTTGCGTCGTCAGACATTCGCTCTACCTCGCGTCGATGTAGTTCGTGGCATGGATCGACACTTGTGATGTTGCGGGCGGGCGTTATAGAAGGTGCACATTGTTTTGTTATCGCCTTGTATGCGCCTCGCGTGTGTCGCGATAGTCAGCTGCGCGAGGCACGTTCAGCCTCCTATCTGGCGCGGCGCGGGACTTTCGGGATAGGCTGTACGTTACGCAGTATATCCGGTCGTTTTCGGCAACTAATAGTGCGCGTCACAGAAGTTGACTTCGGGCAAAAGACATCATATAGCGTTGTCAAATCTTGGAGGCGATGTATGGCAGTTGTGTCGCAGCCGGTCGCCGGCGCCTGGGGCGGCCACAGCATGGTCGCGCCCCTGCGCCGGGTTTTGGTCAACGCCCCTTTGGCGCCCCGCGACGTGCGCGCATGGGAGGCTTTTGGCTACGTTCGGCCGGTGGACTACGACCTGGCGCTGCGCGAGCACCGCGCGTTTTGTGCGCTCCTATCCGCCGCCGGCTGTGAGGTCATTGTTGGTGAGTACGATGACCAAGGCCTGCAGGACGCCATATTTACCTTCGACCCATCGATAATCACCGATGCCGGGGCGATCCTGTGCAGCATGGGGAAGCAGCTTCGCCGGCTCGAGGTGGACCTGGCCGAGCAGGCTATGTAGCGACTGGGGATACCGATCGCGGGCAGAATCGAAGCGCCGGGAACTCTAGAGGGTGGCGACTGCCTTTGGCTGAATAGCCATACCCTCGTTGTTGGCCGGGGCTACCGGACCAATGCAGAGGGAATCAGGCAGCTGACCGTGATCCTTAGGAAGCAGGGGGTCGACGTCGTTCCGTTCGACCTCCCCTATTGGCAAGGACCGGCCGAGTGCCTCCATTTGCTTTCGTTCATCAGCCTCGTCGATGCGAAAATGGCGGTCGTGCACTTGCCCTTGATGGCCGTCGGCTTTGTGCAGCTCCTGCGCGAACACGGCTTCACGTTGATCGAGATTCCTGAGGAAGAGTATCCAACGCAGGGTACGAACGTGCTGGTGACCGCGCCGCGCCACTGCATACTTCTACGGGAGAACGTGGCCACTGCTCGGCGCCTGCGTGACGCGGGCTGCGACG
>JAQBPC010000663.1 GCA_028287725.1 Chloroflexota bacterium
TACTGAAAATGGCGAGCAGTGGCAGTATTTCGAGCGATTTGCGCTGGTTCTCGATGCCGGCACGGTGGAATCTGTACGGCTCGGAGGCCCACTCACACAAGGCCGCGCATTCGCGACTGTTTCCGCATCAGGATCGACCCCAACCACTAAATGCTTCCCAGCCACCGACCACACGGTCGCCGGCGAAGTCCGGGCCTGCTGGGTGACTCACCATGGGGCCCCCTTGCTCGGCACCCCGCTGTTGCAAGTCATTAGTGAGGGGAATGGCGACGGCACTGGCCGCCGCTATGCCGTTCAGTGGTTTGAGGGCGACCGTTTGGAATTTCATCCTGAGCTCACAGGCACCGGCTACAGCGTGGAGCTTGGGCTCCTTGGCAAACAAGCGCTAATTGCCCAGGGCTGGTTGTCATGAACAAATCGACTCTGGGGCGTCGCAAATGATATTGGCCCGGCTCATGCTATCCGCGGTGAGTCTACGCGCACCTGAATCCCCGCGCTACCGCTCAAGCACTGCTCGATCCCACTGAGCCAAATCCGCGGCGACCTCGTAGGTGCTCTGCAGAAAGTCCAGCAGGACCGCATCCGGGTCCGGCGCAGTACGCACGGTGTCGTAGCGCAGTAAGAATTCGCCAAGGCTATGGTCAAACCAGGCCGCGACCGGTCGGACCGCGATATTGCCGAGACCATGCGGTACCGGCGCGGCATAGGCATAGAACGCGGCTTCCTGGACCGGACCACTGCCAGGCCAGAAGCCGCAACTAATGACTTCGTGCGAGTATGCCTCTCGTGTGACCTGGTCGGCACCGTCGCGCTCGGGAGCAAGACGCCCCGAGAAGCGCGTAACTGCCAGGTCGAGGCTCCCCCAAAAGAGGTGAACGGGGCTGCACTTGCCAATGAACCGCGCACGAAAGTCCTTGAACACGCGGTCGGCCTGCACCAAGACCTTCCAGAAGCGATGAGCGTAGTCCCCGTCGTAGGTGGAGTGCACGTCATCTTCGTCGAATGGAATTGGATTGGGCACTTCCTGCGGCAGCGGGTTGATCGCGACGTCGAGCTGGAGCGAGCGGAGCGCATCCATGAGCTCGCGATAGAAGTCCGCGACTGAGCGAGGGTACAACCGCAGTGATTTGCTCATACCGTCATTGGTCTGAATGAGCAGGTTATGATCGATGAAGTCGAAGTATATCTCAAAGGTTCGCGTGCCATAGGGGATGGGCGACGTCGTCAGGCCGCGCGTTGTGACGTAGAGCGTGGCCGTCCACCAGTGGTTTACCTGCGGGCTGAGCGCGGTCCGCACCTTGCCGACGATCTGCACCCACATGTGCAGGGTCGCATACGTTTCCCGCCAGGTTTCAAGAGGTAGGGCCGGCCAGGCCTCGGCGGTACTCACGCTTCGTACCGAGGGATTCGTGTTCATAGAGACCCTCCACATGGATTGCAATCGACAACGGTTGCACGCATTGTGTTCGCCTGGTCGGGCCCAAGACTATTTTTTGCACGCGCAAGTACCCCAATGCGTTCAATGGAGCGGCCCGAAACTGGAGCTCAACATGCTCCGCAGGGAGTGCGGGCGTCAGCTCCGCGCTATGGCCCTATGCCGGCTCCATCATAACCTGGTCGACGTAGCACCAGACCCAGTCCTCACCAGGCTCAAACGACTGAACAAGCGGATGGGTTGTGGCATGGTAGTGCTTGGTTGCGTGTTTGTTTTTAGATGAATCACAACACCCGACATGGCCACAAATGAGGCACTCACGGAGGTGGACCCAGCTGTCTCCGGTCTTGAGGCAATCTTCACAGCCATTGGCACTCGGCCGCACATCCTGGATTTGATCAAGATGCGTGCACGGTACGGTTGTCATTCGTCTCTCCCTCAGGTGGCTTCGCATGCCACCTATTGTGGTTCCAGATTCTACGATCGTTCATGGCCTATGCCACGTTGTGCGAACGTTGAAATTCCATCGATTCGTCCTGCGCTTCTAGCATACGCGAGAATTCGCTTGTAATCGGTTACCTCATGCACCAATGAAGGTAGCGCCTTCCAAGTAGACCCGAGAGGTTCGCAGGCTCGATTGCACCTGGATGAATTGATACCCACTGCCGCTGGGTCGCACAACGATGAGTTGGCCTCCATGCTCGGTGCCCACCAGTACGTCTCCCACAAATGCGCGTAACTCGGCGGCTGGCGCAAACAACACGCGGCGGCTGATCCATTCCGCGAGATACAGTCCAGGAGCCGGTCCCTGTCCGCCACTTTGCCGTACACCTGTAATCACTACTAGAGGATTCAGCCCGTTTGCGAGACTACTAAGTAGCACGCGTACCTTTCCTTGAGCGTTCATGGCCAAAAGGCGTCCGTGCTGATTTACCTGGTCCACTGAGATCAAGACCTGGCCTGCCGCTGGACCGAAGCCGGCCGGAGCAATGGCAAGATTCTCCGCCCCGCCTGGGCCGGTGTACGCGCCAATCTGACGTACTTGGCCAGAGGAGGCAACCGCGTACACGGCGCCTCCGGTTGTGGTGGAGCCCCCAGATGCCGCGAGGAGCGCATAGCCGAAGGCGCCGACGTTGTCGAAGGCAAGCGCGCCATCAGTCGTGCTGTTCGTTGGCAAGCGAGCCAGCAAGTGCGGAGTGTGGTCAGTCCCAATACGGTAAATTTCTGCGTTGGCCGTGTGACAATAGACCGCATCAGCCGCGAAGCCGTGCATTCCGGGTGACGTCACGCATCGTATCTCGCCGCCATTGCGCGGCAAACTGACTAGCTGCCTCAGCTGCTGCCCAGTTGCCGAGCTGGTCATGAGCATACGCTTCGCTTCACCGCCATACACGAAGGCAGAGCCGCTCCAGGCGATTGCATCCAGGGGAAGAGGCGTGGCGACGAAAGGACGGAATTGAAGCACCGGCGCCGCTGGTGCGGCCTGCGCCGAGCGGGCATCTGGAATGTACGCTATGGCCATGGCTAACAGGGCAACGCAACCACAGAATAGCTGCATTATTCGATTCATGTCGGAAGAGTAGCCTCGCGCAGCGTTATGATCAACTGCCCTGCGGCCGGTTACTATTTTATTTTAGGCTGGTACTATCGAGATCGAGGCCCTGTGATGGCTCGTGAACGGAAAGCTGTACTCGGGCGCTGCATACCGGTGCCTGGTACTCCAGCCACGGCATAGGTTGGGTAGATCTGCCCTATCAAGCAATGCTGCTTATCCGGCCCGAAAATGCAGCACAGGGCCCGGATGCAACGATTCGATACTCCGAAAGGTGCAATGCAGTTGCGGCACCGCTCTAACGCCCTTTAATATGTGCCTAATTCCGTTGGTAGCAGTAGCCCGATGTCCAATTTCTTCACGGATAGCATCTCGCACCTTCTGGCGACGTATGGCTACTGGGCAGTGCTACTGTTCGTCGCCATCGAGAGCACGGGTATTCCCTTTCCCGGTGAAACCATGCTCATTGCCGCGTCCATTTATGCCGGCTCAACTCACAAGCTGCAAATTCCGCTGGTCATCGCCGCAGCGGCTGCAGGCGCAATAATCGGCGATAATTTGGGCTACCTGGTAGGTCGCGAGGGCGGTTTCCGGCTGCTGAGGCGCTACGGCCATCTGGTCCGGCTCAATGAACGGCGGCTCAAGCTTGGCATATACCTATTTCGCAAGCATGGTGGGAAGGTTGTCTTTTTCGGACGATTTGTAGCGGTCCTTAGGGCCTGGGCGGCCTTTCTTGCGGGCACCAATCGCATGCCCTGGGATCGCTTCGTCATCTACAACGCTTCGGGCGGAATCATCTGGGCGACGATTTACGGACTCGGAGGCTACCTCCTGGGCAATAACGTGAATCGGATCACGGGGCCAATCGGCACCATTAGCGTAGTGCTCGCAGTCCTGGTGATTATTGCTTCATTGATTGTATTGAGGCGCAATGAAGCGCGGCTTGAAGCGGAAGCCGAACGTGAGCTGCCCGGACCGTTGGACGAGAATCGAATCTAGTCTGGCGAATCGGGTAGAGAGCGACCGTTAGGAGCACGGTATGGACTACCTCGAAGACCGCGAAAGTTGCCCGACCTTGGCGGTGATAGGCGCTGGGCCAAAGGCGATCGCTATCGCCGCTAAAGTGGACGCATTACGGCGATCCGGTCTTCAAGTACCGAACCTCATTGTGATCGAGAAACAGGGCGTTGCCGCACACTGGACGGGCGCCTATGGCTACACCAATGGCACACAAACACTTGGCACACCAGCCGAGAAAGACGTCGGCTTCCCCTATAACGCCGGCTCGTGGGAGGCTGATGGTCCTCTCGTGGTCACCAATACGCTGCGGGACTCGTGGCAAGGCTACTTGGTGAGCTGCGGGCACTTCGCCGATTGGGTGGATCGCGGCAGGCCCCGGCCCACGCATCGACAATGGGCCGCGTATCTACGGTGGGTTGCCGAGAATATCAAACTAAAGCTGCTCGCCGCCACCGTGGTCTGCATCGATATCGTGGACACTCACTGGGTGTTGACCTGCAGAAACGAGATGGATGCTACAACCGCGATGCTGGCGAGCGACGGCCTGGCGATTACGGGAACCGGCCCGCCTCGCACCGTACCCGGTCAGGTTGCAGACCATCCTCGCGTGCTCGATGGCAGGAACTTATGGCAGCATACCGGCCGCCTCGCTGCCTTGCCCTCTCCAGTTAGCGTCTGCGTGATTGGAACCGGCGAGACGGCGGCCTCGATCGCGGTGGAATTGCTCAGAGTGCTCAAGTCTGGATCCACGGTCGAGGTTGTTACCCCGCAGGGTGTGCTCTATTCCCGTGGAGAGAGTTTCTTCGAGAACCAACTCTACTCCAACCCGCTTCCCGAATGGCCACATCTCGCGGAATCACATCGGCGCGAGTTCTTGAACCGCACCGACCGCGGCGTCTTCTCAGTACAGGCGGAGCAAGCGCTCAACTCGGCGCCAGGTTGCTTGCGAACCCTCGCGGGGCGCGTAACCAGGCTGGAAGTGCGCGAGGCCGAAGTGCTTGTGTACATCAGCTATCAGCACGAGCGAGAGTGCGCCGCGTACGACTATGTGGTCGTCGCGATTGGTTTCGATCCTGTCTGGTTCGAACCGTTGCTTAGCAACTCGGCACGCATGGCGCTTCGCAATGCCACGGGGATCGGTCCGGATGCCGGGATAACGGCAAACGACCTTGAGCGAATCGAGTTTGACTTGGGCGTCGAAAATCTTCATCCACGTTTGCACCTGCCGATGCTGGCCGGCCTTGCGCAGGGACCGGGGTTCCCCAACCTCAGCTGCCTGGGGTTGACGGCCGACCGCATTCTGCAGCCATATGTGAACGAGGGACGCTACGGATTAGTACAAAGGCGCGAGGCCGTGTTTGAGAGGCGATAATGGCTAACGAAAATGAACCGAGAGCAGCTTGGGAAGAACGCGATCTAGTGCGCAGAACCATAATGCTGCCGGCCGAGGTCGAGAGGGAACTCGCCGAGATCGCGGTGCTTCAGCAGACCAGCACCGGGGAGTTGATTCGCGAGCTGATCGTGTCCGGTCTTGCGCGACTAGCCGAAAGCGCGGATTCTCCAACGCCAGATGGGGCGACGCCGGGCGAGTGACGCACCGTGACGCTGTTCGTGACCTCAGCTGCCGACGCCATACCACTCAGGACCCTGCACCAAGTCCACTGATCCCAAGGCGAGTGCCGCCGGAATGAGGGAAGCCAGTGATGCACCTGTGCCGGGCAGCAGTAGTCCAGGCGCGATTTCCTTGAGCGGTACCAATGCGAAGGCCCGCTCGGCCAGGCGAGGATGCGGGATGGTTAGCTCATGATTACGTACCGTGATGTCGTCATAGAGAAGAATATCCAAGTCAACCTCCCGCGGGCCGTAGCGGACGCGTTGAACTCGACCTACCGCCTGCTCGGTCTCCTTGAGCAGATGGAGCAGCGCAAGTGGTGACAAGCCGGTTTGCACCTCGACGGCGCCATTCAAGAACGCGGGCTGGTCGGCAATGTGCATTGGGGCCGTCTCATACAATGAGGAGACTGCGCGAATCGCTACTTCACCTGAGGCGATCAAGAGATCCAATGCCGCGCGAAGATAACTCACACGATCGCCCAGGTTGGAGCCTAACCCCAGATAGACCACACTCAACGTTCGCTCCTCGCCCGGCACACGGCATCGGCCACCTTCGCCACCCTTGCCATCGCCCGCACATCATGGACGCGCACCATGTCCGCACCGCCAGCGATGGCTAGCGCCACAGTAGCCGCCGTTCCCTCCAGCCTGTCCTGCGCCTCAGTACCTAATATCTCACCGAGAAACCGCTTGCGTGACGATCCAACTAATAACGGACGGTCGAGCACGGTCAGAGCACGCAGATTACGCAGCAACTCAAGATTATGCGCGCCGTTCTTCCCGAATCCAATGCCTGGATCGATAATTTGATGCGAGGCAGGCACGCCCGCGGCCGATGCTGCCTGGCATGAGGCCGCCAACGTTGCGATAACCTCGTCCAGCAGGTTGTCATATTGAGCCTGCCGCTTGTTGTGCATAATCACGATAGGCACCCCGCGCTCAGCTGCCAGCTGAAACATGGGCTCGCCATCTAGCGTCGCCTCGACGTCGTTGATCAGATGAGCGCCCGCATCCAGCGCTGCGCGAGCCACTTCCGGCTTGCGCGTGTCGATCGAGATGGGCACCCGTACCGCCGCGGCAACGGCGGCGAGGGCCGGCAGCACGCGGCGCAGCTCTTCCGACCCGCTCACTGGTGAGTGCCCTGGTCGGGTTGACTCCCCACCGATGTCAATAAGGTCCGCTCCCCCATCGACAAATCGCCGCGCCTGCGCAGCCGCAAGCGCGGCGTCTCCCGCTATTCCGTCGCCTGAGAACGAATCGTCGGTAAGGTTGACGATGCCCATAATCATGGTGCGCTCACCCCACTCCAGACGCCAGGGACCCCAAGTCGTCTCGCGCGACACGCTTGCTCCTTTCGGGGGCAGCAGCGGAATATGCCGCAATTCCTATTAAACTGCGAATCCTGGCGCCGTGATGGCAGCGCGGCATCGTCTGCTCAGCACATCCGCCGGCACCATCCGAAATTAATTGGCAACATTTCCGGCCACTGCCAAAGGCTGCGATGCTTGTTCAAGACTCACGGCTGCGCCTGATCTGGACCGCGGTACCTTGTAAGACGCCAGGAATGGCCACGCCCGGCTTGGCGACGCGCACGCCGGCCCAACGGATTCGCTGGTCCTTTAGCACGGCATCGGCGATGCGCTGCGCGACGGTCTCTAATAGATTGCAGGGTGGACCGATAACCACGCTCTGTACCGCATCATAGATGCCCACGTAGTTAACGGTGTCGACAAGGTCATCGCTCCTGCCGGCATCGCTGAGGTCGAGTCCAAGCTCAACGTCGACGACAAAGCGCTGACCAAGCTCTCGCTCGGCGGCTGCGTGACCATGATAGCCAAAAAACACCATCTGCTCGAGCAGAATGCGATCGTCATTCATGTGCGAATCCCTGCATGGCGCACTCCCTGTGCATGCCCAGGTAGTATCTCACGCGGTCGCTTCGGCGTCGCACCAGTAGCGTTCGCGCCTATCGTCCTTGTCAGATGCTGTATTCAGCGCCCTGCCATGACCACGTCTGCCGGAGCATCGTGTCTGGGTGCTTGCAGTGGATCGGCAACCGTGTCGTGGACCGCGTCGCGTAGCGCAATGCCGAAGAGTACCCCAGCCAGGGTGACAATGCCGAGCAGGCTGCCTGTGCCAATCATTGCCGTGACGGTGCCCGGGCACGCGCCCGTGACGGCCCAACCAACGCCGAACACCGCTCCACCCAGAACATGCTTTCGCTCAGCCGGCCAGCGCCGCGGCGCAAATGGCCCACCGAGCGGAGTTTGCCAGTGCCGTCGCTCCAACAGCCATATGAGGGGCAGCGCTACAGCAACTGCCGCACCCATGACCAGGAAGGGATCGAGATAGTGCAGGAGCAACATGCGGTGGATGACATTGTATTGATTGAAGCCGGCTGCGCTGAAAAGGAAACCAAATGCCGTGCCAAACAGGAGAGAGAAAACATGTAGACGGTTCATATCGAACCACCCGTAAGGAGATGCAGCAGCCAGGTCACTCCCACGGCTGTCACCATGAAGGTAGCCATCGCAGTCATGCTTCCGGTCGAGCGAGTGGAACAGCCGGTGAGTCCGTGGCCAGATGTGCAGGCGCCCGCCCAGCGCGCACCAATGCCGACCATGCAACCTCCCAGAAAGAGGATGGGTATCAGGGCGCCAAGAGATATGTGCTGGCTCAAAATCCCGTAGTTTAAGCCCGCCTGTGGACTTTCGCCCAATAGCGCGACGAGGGCGCCGCCGATGAAGATGCCGCCGAGGAACCAGAGGCGCCAGACTTCGATGGAGCGGTGGCGGGCGGCGTCGACGAGCTGCACGTAGGAGCCGCTAACCCCCAGATGCCTGTTCGTCACGGCATACATCGCGGCTACGACTAGCCCCATGAGGGGTCCGACAATATACCAGGGAACAGGATTGGGCAAGACGTGAAGCAAGGGGAAACTCCTTCGTCGCAGTTATCGACCAGCCGGCATTGTGTCGCGGTCACAGATGTCAATCTAGGCGCCGCACAATGCCCTACCACGAACAACGTTTGAAGAACGACCGGGACGGAGAATGGGTCTGGCACCCGCAGCTCCGCCAGAGGAAACGACGTGCCGGCAGGTTTCGAACGTGTTCGTGATTCGTTGCCTTAAGGATACATGTTAACTGGACGAAGTCACCAGCTACGGCTACGCCGCCGTCCGATCGGTGTAGAGAACCCGGTTTATGTCGCAGGCTACTCCCGCGAAGGCGCCAGCGGGCGCTGGTCGCGAGATTATAGGTACCGCCGGCATATGTCCCAGGCTAACTTCAGTTGTTCCTGTGCCGCTGGTCCTCATTCACCATGTCGATGACCACGGTGCTTGCGAGAATCAGTACATCATCCTCGCCTGGCTCAACTTTCACGCCATACGTGTCGCGGAGCGCGACCCAAGCTTTCGAGACGCGGGCGACGGTTTTGCCTCGCCGCTCGAACGTATACTCGTGCTCCAGGATGCTGCCCGTGACATTGTAGTCATCGGGGCCCGGTATATCCACAGTGAACCTCTCGTGCAAAAAGGTTAGGAAGCTCTTACGGACCTCGGCAAGTTCCGTTCTGTCGCGCGTAATCTCATATGTTGGCCGAAGACTGAGCACTTTCTGGTGTACAGTCGCTACCTCGTTGCCGCTCATTTCGCGGAATATAAGCTTGTGACCAATGCTAAACACCTTACCGTCGACAATGTATCGGTCTTGACCCTGTGCATCCTGGACTGTGAAGTCATCTCCAAGTGCGAACAGTTTCTCGCGCATGATGTAGCGCATTGTTCACTCCAAAGCTACCGCTTATACTCCGATGGTCACCGCGCAGTGCAACAATTGCGGCCTTGTGCCATCAACATAGCGCTTTAACTGCTACACGCCAGATCCCAGCATACGGCTGAAGTTCGCCAAATCCGTGTGGTCTTTGGCGACGACTACACAGCCGAAGCCGCGACAACGGACCACCGCTGGTGGTTGGTACTTGCTTGCAGGGGTGCAGTCACGTGCCAAACGCGTGCGACACGTGTAATGCTTTGTGCCTGGCTTGTACGCCGGGACGCCTATCAGCGCGCGCTGACCCGTAGCGCTGTGGCTTTGAACGCGGCATACAGCAACTGACCCTCGTAAAATCCGAGAGCCCGTTGCGCATCGGGCGTGACCTCTGCTACCAGCTGCAGGGCGCCGGTTGTCCCGAGCGCCATCGTCACGCGGACCCGACCTCCTAGTGGAAGCGTCTCCTGCACGCTTCCTGCCAGGGTATTACGAGCCGAGCCGGAGGGTGGCTGCGCCGAGAGTGTCACCTCCCACGGGTGAAGCGCCACGGTCACGGGGCCGGCAGGAACGCCCTCGGCAGGCGCATACATCACGATGTCGTTGGAAAGGCTGATTCGGCCCAATAGGTCTTCATCGTGCTCCTGCAACTCGCCTTCGAAAAAATTCACTCCCGTAAAGTCGGCCACGAAGCGCGAACGCGGGTGAGCTAAAAGGTCGGTGTGCGCGCCATCCTGCGCCACCAGCCCATCGACCAGCATGACGATTCGCTCTCGGAATACCAACGCATCGGCGTAGTCGTGGGTGACCAGTAGGGTGGGGATATCAACAGCAGTCAACATCGCGCGCAGCTCGCTGCGCACCGATGCGCGAGTCTGCACGTCAAGGGCAGCTAATGGCTCGTCTAGCAGCAGGGCGCTTGGCTCTAGCACCAAGGCACGAGCGAGGGCGACCCGCTGCCGCTGCCCGCCGGAGATGTGGCCGGGCCGCTCTCTGGCCAGTGACATGATGCCCAGGCGTTCAAGCATGGCATCAACGCGCCGGCGCGCGTCCGACCTGGGCACGCGCCGGGCGCGCAGCCCATAGCCGACATTCTGCTCGACACTCAAGTGCGGGAAGAGCGCGTACTCCTGGAAAACCAAGCTAATGTTGCGCCGCCCGGGTGAAAGATGGTAACCCTGGCTGGCATCATCAAGTATCCGATCTCCAAGCCGCACGGTGCCCTCGTCCGGCGTCACCAGTCCCGCGATCATACGAAGCATTGTACTTTTGCCCGACCCACTTGGCCCGACGATCGCGGTGACCCCGGCATCGAAAGTGAGCTCGACCGCCAGATTGATGTCGCGCAGCCGTTTGCTCGCAGTGACCGAAAGCGCGGTGCTAGTCATGGATCAACCGCACCGCTAGCGAGACGGCAAGGCTGATCAGGACCAAGACCACTGAGAGCGCCACGGCTCCATCCAGGTCGCCGCTCTCCAGCGAGAGGTATACCGCAAGTGGCATCGTCTGGGTCACGCCCATCAGATTGCCGGCAAACATGATCGTTGCGCCGAACTCGCCCAGGGCACGGGCCCATGTCAGCACCGCACCGCTTACCAGGCTCGGGAATGCCAGTGGCACGGTAATCCGCCTGAAAGTCCCCCAGCCACCATAGCCGAGCGTGGTGGAGGCATCTTCGAGGGTGCGCTCGACGGCGAGGAAACCGCTTCGAGCAGAGCGCACGTAGAAGGGACACGCCACGAAGAGCTGTGCCAAAACAACGGCGGGAGTGCTGAACGAGAGATGGATCCCCATATTGTTGAGCGTGGGACCAAGTATGCCCTGGCGTCCAAAAGCAAGGAGCAGCGCGACCCCGGCAACCGCGGGCGGAACCACGATCGGTAGGTCCACCAAGCTGTCCACTATGCGCTTCCCCGGGAATTGGCTGCGCGCCAACAGGTACGCGGTCGGGGTGCCGAAAATCAGTGTCAGCACCAACGTAGCGGTGGTTGTCTGCAAACTGAGCGTCAGGGCACTTGTGGCGCTTTGTGTCTGCAGGCTGCTCCAGAGGGTATTAGGTGGAGTGTGCAGTAGCAGTGCAGCTAACGGAAACGCGATGAACAACAGCAGGACCGACGCCAGCAACGCCACCAGGATACGGCCGACCCCAGCTGTCAGGCTGGGGCCGGCTCTCGCACGCATTGGTTTCAATCGGGTCGGAGGCATGGGTTTATTATGAGGGCGCACCTACGGGCGTGCCAACCACGATAGAGTTGACATTCGACACCCAGCGTCCCGCAACAT
>JAQBPC010000691.1 GCA_028287725.1 Chloroflexota bacterium
TAGATGACCTATATCTTCTCGCTCCCTACGGTGGCCGCAGCGTGCAGTGCGGAGAACTTCGAGTTTCTCGTGTATGCGCTTTCCCTGCGAGACGCGACAATCAGGCATCCTGGAACACTCCCGGGTCAGCATTTTAGGCGGGCTGGCACGCACCAATTTCGGGTTCGGCCGCTCTCGCGCGACCACACCCTCATGCTGCCGTATTTTCATCCCCTGGATTGGCCGGCACGATCATCGTGCATTTTAGTGCTCTCCTGGCAGGACCCTGGAGGTGGTACTCCATGTCGCGTCCTGCCCGACAGCTACTTGCGCGACCTCGTGTCGCAACATTTCGACGACTGTCACAAGCCATGATTCTTACGATCGCTCTTGACGCACTTGCTCCAAGAGGTCCGGCCCAAGGGCCCTATGCGCGATCACTCACCAATGTTCCGTTCTTCATCACCAACTGTACTTTTTCCAGGTTTCGCAGATCGTCCAGCGGATTGCCGGCAACGGCAATAAGGTTCGCTACCATGCCTTCCCGCACCAGCCCGAGATCGCCGTCGATCGCCAAGGCCGAGGCGGCACGACTCGTCGCGGCAACGATAGCTTCCATCGAGGAAAGCCCCCCTTGGTGCATGAGCTCCATTTCGTCCACTACAGCCGTATAGGGCGTATGGCCCCAGCCGGCATCCGTTCCTGCGACGAACTGCACGCCCGCTTTGACCTGCGCGTTGAAGTGCGACAAGTTGTCATCCATCATAGAGCGCCAGCGGTCCAGAGCCGCCTGTTCATCCGGACTGCGCCGTTCTAGTGCCGCGAGCGCTTTGATGGAGTGGTAGCCGACCGCGAGGGTTGCCGATACCCGCGCGCCGCTTCGGGCAAGCGCGTCGACTGCTTCAGGCATATACCGCTGATTGCCTGCTTCGTCGGTGATGAACCAGGCATGCTCGATATGGTCAGCCCCAACCGCCGCCGCCAGCAGGAGCGCCTCGCCGCAGAGACAGTGGATACTGACCTTCCTGAGGAGGCTGTGTGCCTCCTGTGCAAGTACATCCAGCTCTTCGCGGCTGAAGGAGGGCTGCCAGGACATGGTGCCGGGCGTCCCGCCGCCTGTGCCCATCACCTTGATAAAGTCGGCGCCCATCTTCGCCAGCTCACGGACCTTGTGCCGCAGCGCATCGACGCCGTCGGCCTCGCCGCCAAAGTACCAGCAGTGCCCGCCAGTGATGGTGATTGGCTGCCCGCACAGCACCAGACGCGGCCCCGACACATATCCCCGATCGATCGCGCGGCGCACGTCGAAGGTGGTGGCTCCGCGGCCGCCGCAGTCGCGGAGCGTGGTGATGCCCGCCGCCAGCGCGGTTTGCGCGTTGCGAACCGATATGGCGACGAGGACTCCGTCCGGCTCCTCGACGGCGAGAGGAAAAGGAGTGCCATCGCCGGGCAGATTCAAGTGGACATGACAGTCGATCAACCCCGGCAGCAAGGTGGCATCTGGATACTCCAGCACCGATGCCCCTGCCGCGCCGTCCCAGTTCTCCGGCACCGCACCCTGAAAGACCGCGGCGATACGGGACCCATCAAGCACCACAACCGGATCGATCAGCGGGGGCGCACCGGAGCCATCGATGAGACGACCTGCGCGAATTATTGTCCTAGTCACTTTTGAAGTCTCCTTGTGACGCTAGTGCATGAACGGCTGCCTCGGCGGTTGCAAGGCGGCATTGCGATCGACGTTCCCGTGGTTCCGCACTGGAGTGCGTGCCCAGGTGCCGGAGGGACTGGGCCGTCCCTCCGGCACGCGGGTTCTAGGGTCGCCGAAACCTACTGGAAGTACGCGGGGTAGTAGCTGGGGAAGCCGCCCTTTGTCACCACCACGCCGTGCAGGCGACTGGTCAGCAGCTGCAAGTCCTCGTTGTAGCGCATCGGCAGCATCGCCGCCTGATCCATGATGATATGCTGCGCCTTGTTATAAAGGGCTAGACGCTGGCTCTGACTCTGGAGCGTACCTGCCTGGAGGATCATGCGGGTGGCCTCGGGGTTATCGAAGCGGGCCCAGTTGAAGAACTGTTTCGGCGTGAGCATCACTCGCAAGAGGTCGGGATCGGCAAGAGAGAATTGTAGAGGACCGGTCAGATTAAAATTGCCGCTGGTGTTGCTCGCTTCCCAGGCGGTGCCGGCCAGCGCGCGAACATTGACGACCATCCCGGCCTTTTGCAGATAACCCTGCTGCGCGGTGGCCATGTCCGTGAAGTCGCCCGCCTGAGCGATAGCGGTGATCTGGAGCGTGAGCTGCTTGCCGTTCTTGGTCCAGATACCGCTCACCTTTTTCCATCCGTCCGCCGTGAGCAACTGCGCCGCCTTGGCCGGGTTGTAGGCGTAGGCCCCGTCGAGGGAGGAATCGTAGCCGATTGTGCCCTTCTGCAAGGGGCCCCAGGTCGGAGCATACTGCCCCGCATCGGATAGCTTGATCACGCCCACTTTGTCGATCGAAAGCAGGATCGCCTTGCGTACCGCCGCATCATTGGTGGGCCATGCGGCATTGTTGATCATTGAGTAGACTCCGGAGCCATCGATAGGCACGTACAACGGCTGGTACGACGGATCCGCCTTCAGCGTCTTGAAAAAGAGGGGGGGCACGCCCGCGGCGATCTGTGCCTGGCCAGACTGCAACTCCTGCACGCGCACCTGGCCTGAAGTAATGATGTTGTAAACGATCTTGTCGAGTTTAGCAGGGCCAGTCAGGTGCATCGCTGGGGGACCCCAATTGTAGTCGGGATTGCGCGTGAAGGTGAGCGCGGTGGGCCGCACATAGCTGGAGAACTCGAATGGGCCGGTCCCTACCGGGTGATCCCCAAGTGACGCTCCGTACTTAGCAATCGCCGCGGGTGACTGGAAGCCCATGATCGGCATAGAGAGGTACGTGAGCAGGGGCGCGAATGGTGATTTGAGGTCGAGTTCGACCTGGTACTTGCTTAAGGCCTTCGCGCCCTGATAGGGACCGAGGAGCGTGATCGATTCGACCGAATGCGTGTTGGGGTTCACGATGTACTTGAAGTTCGCAACCACGGCCGCAGCATCGAACGGCGTCCCGTCGTGGAACTTGACGCCCTGGCGCAACGTGAAGACGTACCGTTTTCCGCCGTTGCTGATCGTCCAGCTCGTCGCGAGCCAGGGGGTTACTTTGCCATCGGGGGTCACATATGT
>JAQBPC010000692.1 GCA_028287725.1 Chloroflexota bacterium
TTTTCCATTCCAAAGACTCAGCGCGAAGCACAGCTGCTGTTGGTCGTCGCAGATTCCGGCGAGGCCATCTTCATTCCAGCGATACGTGTGTGAGCGCGCGGCATCGTGAGTCAGGTAGTCCCAAGCACTGCCATCCGCGCTGTAGTCTTCGCGCACGGTACCCCAAGCGCGCTCGGCAAGATACGGTCCCCAACGTCGCCATGCCGTGGGATCGTCACGTAGTCGATCGTGCTCGATGCTCACGCTTCCCTCCCAGAATGTGTCACAACACTTTCGTTGCGTGAGTCTGGGCTATCAGGCGCCGGCAGGCGCCATATCTACGGCTAATATCTTCGTATTCGGATACTTCGTGAGGTACTCGCGAATCATGAGCGCCGCCGTTGCACCTTCACCCGCGGCGCTCGCGGCCTGCTTGGTGCTGCCCTGGCGCACGTCGCCCGCGGCGAATACGCCCGGAAGCGACGTTTCAAGCCGCGGGTTTGTAAGCACGAAGCCGGCGGAATCGCGCTCGATCGTGGCTGGCAGCCAGCCGCTGTTGGGCTCGAGGCCGATGAACACAAATACGCCCGATGGCTTCAGCTCTTCGGTCGCACCTGTCGCGCGATCTCGTACCACGATGCCCTTTAGCTTTTTCTCGCCTACCAGCTCTACGACTTCGGTGTCGAAGCGCTGTTCAATGCGATTATTTTCGCGGACCTTCTCGACGGCCACGTGACTGGCGGTCAGGGCATCGCCGCGCACGAGCATGGTCACCTTGTCGGCGAACCTGGTCAGGAAGACACTTTCCTCGGCGGCGCTGTTGCCCCCGCCTATGACGGCGACGTGCTCCCCACGATAAAACGGGCCGTCGCAGGTTGCGCAAAAGTGCACACCGGCACCGATCAGCTCGTCTTCCCCAGGCACACCAAGCCGCTTATATGTCGAACCTGTTGCTATCAGTACGGCGCTTGCGCCATAGCGCTTGCCGTCCGCGGTGCCCACGCAAGGCGATCCATTCTCGAACGTGATCCCCGTAACCTCTTGCGCTTGCAGCAGCTCGACGCCGAATCGTCGGGCCTGCTGCGCGAGCCGATCGGCGAATTCGCTGCCTGCCACGCCGTCAGGAAATCCAGGGAAGTTATCCAGACGCTGCGTTACGCCCGCCTGGCCGCCCAAGGCGCTCCGTTCGATGACCAGCGTTTCGAGGCCTTCTCGCGCCGCGTACACCGCCGCCGTCAATCCGGTTGGGCCGCCGCCAACAATGATGACGTCGTAGAAGCTCATTTTCGCGCTCGTCTGCAGCCCCAGCTTTGCCGCGAGCGCGGCGTTGCTTGGTTCTACAAGGCTGCTGCCGTCGGCGAAAACGAGCGTCGGGATGATGTCTTTCCCGGCGTTGATGTGCTCGACAATGGCCAAACCTGCCGGGTCCTGATCGACATCCACCCATAAAAACGGCACACGCTGCTCGCCAAGGAACTTCTTGGTTCGCTTGCAGTCGTTACACCAAAGCGCGCCATATACGGTAACGTCGGCTTTTTCCACCAGTGCATTCCCCTCACTGCGTGGCTCCGGGTATTTATTGCTGCGCACAATGTGCGTAAAACGGGATTGTCTCCCGAATAATCACAGCCTCCCTTGCGTTGACTTTCGTCACATGTTAGGCAGGGAGGGGGCCGCCATGGAGATGCGCTTCACTATTCCAGAGACTAAGCACAGGTTGCTCGCGCTCGTAGCCAACCGTACTAATCGACGCGGTAGCGAGCGCAAGCAACCGCCCACCGTCCGCCGGGAGGTCTACCCAACGAGCACCCAGTATACGAAGGTTGTGCCCGTGGGCGAATATCAGCACATCGCCGTCTGCCGATCGGACTTCCGCAATGACCCTGTCGCAGCGGCGGCCAACCTGCTCGGGTGTCTCTCCGTTCGGGGTAGGGCCGGTCCAGACCGACCAATCAGGCCGGCTCGTCCTGATTTCGGCGGTTGTCAGTCCCTCATAGATTCCGTAGTTCATTTCCAGCAAATCGTCGCGAATCTCAGCCTGTGCTCCATAACCTGCAATTGAGCACGTTTCTAGGGCCCTGGACAGCGGGCTGGACAGGACCTTTGTAAAATGACGTCCCGCAAGGGCGCGTCCCACGAGACTAGACATTCGCCTGCCTTCGTCTGTCAACGGCACATCGGTTATGCTCGTATGCTTCCCGCTCTTGCTCCATTCGGTTTCGCCATGCCGCACGAATACGACGTTCTGATCCTGTGAGTTGTTCATGGGTTGTGCCATTTCCGACCATCGCGTGATAGCAGCTCGGCTGCAGCGTGCGGACCCCACGTACCCGCGGCATACTGTGGGACTTCTTCGCTGATCGTTGCCCAGCGGTCGAGCAGCTGATCCACGAAGGCCCACGATAGCTCGACCTCATCAGCACGTGTGAACAACGTGCGTTCGCCGAGCGCACAATCAAGTATCAAACGCTCGTAGGCATCCGGCGACGCCATCGAGAATGACGCCTCGTACTTAAACTCCATGTCCACCGAGCGCAACAGCATTTCCGGGCCAGGCTGCTTGGCGCCAAAGCGGAGCACGATCCCCTCGTCGGGTTGCAGGCGAAGCACCAAGAGGTCCGGTTCGAGTCCTTTGCTGCCTGCATCGGTGAACGGCAGATGTGGCACGCGCTTAAATTGAACAGCTACCTCTGACACGCGTTTTGGCAGACGCTTGCCGTGCCGCAAATAGAATGGAGTCCCTGCCCACCGCCAGTTGTCGATGCCGACC
>JAQBPC010000045.1 GCA_028287725.1 Chloroflexota bacterium
GCACCGTGACACCGGTGCCCGGTGTCACGGCAGCGGCCGCCCGGGCCACTGGATCGGAGAGGGCGAGGGGCCGCTGACCGGCTAGCCGGCGTAGTCCCGATCATTTCTCCCCGAGACGGCTGCGCGCCGTTATAGTTGAGACGGCTGCGCCGCCAGCTACGCCTATGTCCCACCCGGCAGCATGCGGGCGTCTCCGTACCACCCCGACTGCGAACCCAAATGACATCGTTGTGCGCCGCGCCTGGCAACCTGTGGTTGTGCGCACGGCAGAGAGGATCCAGAAGATGGTGAAACTGCTTGGTCATTACGCGCCATCGCATCATTTCTTGGTCTTTGCAAAAGGAGACGTCACATGGCCAAGACAGTATTCACCGTCGCGCAGGTTCTGACTATGCTTCCAGAAACGCCGACGCGCATCGCCGCGTTTACCGCCGGTCTGGCGCCAGCTCAATTGCGTGCCACTCCCAATGGCGGCGGGTGGTCTGCAAATGAGGTGCTTGCCCATCTGCGCTCGTGTGCCGACGTTTGGGGCGGCTGCATCGCGGCGATGCTCGCTCAAGACACGCCGACACTGCGGGCTGTCGATCCCCGTACTTGGATCAAAAAGACGGACTACCCCGGTCTGGAATTTCTGCCCTCGTTGCAGGCCTTTGCCGCGCAGCGTTCCGAGCTGTTGGCAGTATTGAAACCGTTGGCGCCCAAAGACTGGTCCCGCGCGGCGACGGTCACGGGGGCAGGAAAGGTACTCGAACGAACCGTGCTATTTTACGCGCAGTGGCTTGCACGCCATGAACGGCCGCACCTGAAGCAAATTCAACGCATTGCGAACATGATGCGCATGTAGCGCGTGCGGCGTTGTTAGTCCGGATCAGCTGCTTCTGGCGCATGTGGTGGATAAAAAGACGTGCCCCAGTTCAAGGTCGGCAGCCTGGTCGACGCCACACGCAGGGATGCCGCCTTCTCGTCCGGCACTCAGCGTGGCAGGACGATCCAGCGCCAGCAGGACGATGCGGCGCCGGCAGATCCCTCGGGAACGGGACCCCGGCGCACTCCGGCCGGCGCATGCCAACCCGCTACGTTCGCAGCGGATCGCCGCGTGCCAACCCCCTCCTCTCGGGGGCAGCCGCCGCGCGACTGTGTTAGGCGATAGCATAATGCGTAGTATGCGAAGGCTCTGCCCCACGCTGAGCTAGGGTGAGACAGGTGCCGGATCCCCGCTAGATGGCGGATACGCACCGCGCGAAACGCACAAGAAGGAGTTGCCGAATGGCAGGACGGATGGCGGGGAAGGTTGTGGTGGTAACGGGCGCGGCTCGAGGCATCGGCCGCGGCTGTGCCGAGATGCTGGCGCGTGAAGGGGCACGGGTGGTGATCGGCGATGTGCGAGCGGACGAGGGAGCCGCCGCCGCCGAAGCGATCACGGCCGGGGGCGGTGAAGCGCTGTTTGTGCAGACGGACGTCGTCCAGGAGGACCAGTGTGCCGCCTTGGTGCAGGCTGCCGCCACGACGTTTGGGAAGCTCGACGGGCTGGTCAACAACGTGGGATGGTTCCCGCGGGCCATGCTCGAGGACACCACCACTGAGTTCTGGGATCAAGTGCTGAACGTGAACCTGCGCGGCGCTTTCTACTGCTGCAAACACGCCGTGCCCCTGATGCGCGCCAATAAGGGCGGCAGCATCGTCAACATCGGCTCGCTCAACGGCATCCAGGGCCTCCCCAACCTGATAGCCTATGCGTCGGCGAAGGGTGGCCTGCTGGCGATGACCAAGACGCTGGCCGGCGCCTATGCCGGGGACCGTATCCGCGCGAACTACATAATCCCCGGCTGGGTGCTCACCGATACGGAGATCGCCCTGCACGCCGGCCGCGGCCTCAGCGAAGAGGATCTCCTCCGCGCCGGCGCGGCACTGCCACTCGGCCGCCATCAGACGCCGGAGGATACCGCCTACGCCGTCATCTACCTGCTCTCCGATGAGTCCGCCCAGGTCACCGGCACGGTGATGCATATCGATGCCGGCGCCTCGACGCTCCCTATCCCACCTTCGAGTCCCTATGTAGGGTGATGTAGGGACGCGCTAGGTAGGTGGCCAATGAAACCTGCATCCGAAGCGGGCTGAAGCCCGCGGCTTGGCGAGGACTGTGAGTCTCCACGCCGTGAACGGCGTGGTTTCCAGACCGATGTGGCCACCCAACTAGATCGTGCTCCACCTCAGTATTGAAGCCAGGCGGCGGCACTATTCACAGAGGTGGCCGGCATAGGCACGGGCAGCGCGCGTGCCGATGCGTTCCTCCACGACACCAAACACAGAACGTGTAGATGCGCGTCTGGTATGCCATGGATTCCCTGGGAATGTCGCGATAGCGCGGCAGCAAGCCTGCCTCGTCGAGGTGACGAGGCCTAGCCCCGAGCATAGCCTCGCCTGGTACACCGGCAGGTGTCCCGCTGTCAGGAAATGGATGCGAGCACGATGAGGACGATGATGCAGGTTGGGGTACTCCAGTCGGTGCAAGTTGGGACGCCACACCACTACGGTCGTGCGGGCGCGAATGACGTGATGAGCCGCCCGTGGGAAACGTCGTTCTTCCGCGCGCCGAGCTCGGAGCCCCGCCGGCTCTATACCACGCATCTTGAAGGCAACGTGCAGGCGGACACGAAGAACCATGGCCGATTGGGCCAGGCAGTGCTTCTCTATGCCGCCGCGCACTATCCCATCTGGCGAGAAGAACTGGGCTCCGCCGAGATCGGCCCCGGCGGCTTCGGCGAGAACTTCACCATAGATGGGCTCAGCGAGGAGACGGCTTGCATTGGGGACACCTACGCCATTGGCGAGGCCCAAATCCAGGTTTCAGGGCCCCGCTATCCTTGCTGGAAGATCGAGCGACGCTGGGGCATTGCAGGGCTGACCGCGCGAGTGGCGGAGACAGGGCGCACCGGCTGGTACTGCCGCGTACTGCGGGAGGGACTGATTGCGCCGGGGCTGCCTGTCGCGCTCGTCGAACGCCCCTATCCACAATGGACCGTCGCCCTCACGAACGACTTTGGCCATTCCCGCAATGACGACATGGAGATGGCGACGGCCCTCGCCGCCTGCCCGCTGCTGAACGAGTGGTGGCAACAGCTGGTCGCCCAGCGTGTGTTGGGGAAACGCTGATAGAGCCTCCGGCACAGTCCCTGTTCTTCAACGCTCGCGCGGCGCGCTTTTGGCATCACGTCTCTGGGGCCATGGCTGAAAAGGCGCTTTCACTGGTTCTGCCAGAGCGCGTATCATGCAGAGACGCTCTTGAGACCGCCGAATAGCACCTCCCTGATTATGTAGGAATGGCCGAGCAAAAGACTATCCCATCCTCCGCGCATGCCAAACAGAGCGCCGCCCTTGCATCCGTGGGGGCTGGGCTTGCGCTGACCACGCTAAAAGTAGTGATCGGGCTGCTCAGCGGCTCGCTCGGCATTCTGGCGGAAGCAGCCCACTCGGGACTCGATCTTGTCGCCGCGCTGATGACGCTGCTGGCTGTCCGGCTCGCCGACCGCCCAGCCGATGCCTCTCATCCCTACGGCCACGGCAAGATAGAGAATCTTTCCGCCTTCCTCGAGGCGTTTCTGCTGTTGCTCACCGCTGCCTGGGTGGGCTATGAGGCTGTGATCCGGCTGGCGAGCCATAACGTGCACGTCGATGCCAGCGGCTGGGCATTCGCGGTGATGATCGTTTCTATTGGTATCGACGTACGCCGCTCGCGTGCGCTGCGCCGCGCCGCGCGCGAGTATCATAGCCAGGCGCTGGCCGCCGATGCCCTGCACTTCAGCACCGATATTTGGAGCTCAGCCGTGGTGCTGGCGGGCCTGGTAGCCATACGCATCGGCGACTGGACCGGCTGGCCCGGCCCCTGGGAGCAGGCGGATGCCATCGCCGCGCTCGGCGTCTGCGGCGTGGTGGTATTCGTCGGCGGCCGCATGATTAAGGAGACGGTCGACGCGCTGCTCGACCGTGCCCCGGAGACGCTGGTAGGGCAGATCGAGGCGGCCGCGCGCTCGGTGCCCGGTGTCGTCACCTGCAACCCGCCCAGGCTGCGCCGCGTTGGGAACAAGCTCTTCGCCGACCTGGTGCTGCAGATCCCGCGCACCGCAAGCTTTAACGGCGCTCACGCCACCACCGAGGCCGTGGAGCAGGCGGTGAAGGCGGCAATACCCGAAACCGACATGGACCTGGTATTGCACATGGAACCGATCTCGGCGCCGGATGAGCGCCCCGACGACACGATCCGCTTCCTGGCGCGGGAGGCCGGGCTGCGCGTGCACGACGTGCGCGTCACGCATGAGGTGTCGGGCGGCCTGGAGGCGGACCTACATGTAGAGGTAGACCCGGCACTGTCCCTGGCGGGCAGCCACGCGCAGGTGGACTGGCTGGAACAGACGGCGCGGGCCGCGGTGCCCAATCTGCGCACGCTCAACACCCATCTCGAGGTCCTGGCCCCGCCGGTGGAGCGGCGGGTGGAGGTGACGAGCGAGCAGCAATCCCTGGTGAAGCAGGTCAGTGCTATTGCCGATGGCTTGCTGGAGCCGGGCGCCTGCCACGAGGTGCGTGTCTACCGCCCGCTCCCCACCAAGGAGCACGCCGACAGCCAGGAGCCCACCTATGACCTGGTGCTGCATGTCTCCTTCCCTGGAGCCATGAGCATTACCATGGTGCATGAGCGATCCGAGGAGATCGAGCGAGCGCTCCGCGCCGACCTGCCAAACCTGGCCCACGTGCTCATCCATGCCGAGCCGCGGGAGCTGGATCAACAGTAACCTGAAAGGGCCGCGTCGGTGCGGCAAAGCTTCGACTTCGGCGACTGAACAGGAGGCCTGGCGATAGGAATTTCCGCCCCTGTACCGCCGGCGCCGGCCGAGGCGGACAGCGCGCTTGGCCGTGGCGGTGCTCCTCCAACCGTATAGCCGCGCCTCTATAGAGATGCATAGGCTCGTGCG
>JAQBPC010000087.1 GCA_028287725.1 Chloroflexota bacterium
CAGCGCACCTGCCACGATGCCGCGATCGATCTTGATAAAGTCCACCGGTACCGACCGCAGCGTATCAAGGCCAACGCTTCCCACGCCCACATCGTCAAGGGCAACGAGAAACCCGAGGTCGCGCAGACGCCTTGCTTCACGGCACACCATCTCGGGCTGCGCCAGAGAACGCTCGGTAATCTCCAGCACCACTCGAGACGTGGCCAACCCAGCTTCGGCGACCGACTGTGCCAGCATGTCACCAGCAATCGATGGGTGATCGAGAGACTGAGGAGCGAGGTTGAGGAAGAGCAGCGCGCCGGGCGGCAGCTCGCCAGAGCGAGCGAGAACGGCTTCGCGGCAGACCGCGTCGAGCTCGGGAGCACGCCCGATGTGCTCGGCGATGTCGAAGGCTTCTGCCGGCCCGTTCAACCCGCACACCTCATCGGGTCGCGCCAGCGCTTCGTAGCCCAGGATGGCGCCGCGTTCGAGACTCCAGATAGGCTGAAATTCGACGGTCAGTTGCCGTTCGGCGATCAGGCGGCGAACCGCCGAGATCTTGGCCACGGAAACGAGCCCGGAGGTGGCCTGAACCTCATCAAACGAGATCACGTTGTTTCGGCCACGACGCTTCGCTTCGTACAGCGCAGCATCGGCCCGATCGCGAAGCAACCCACTGTCACGGGGCTGACCGGGCTCGAGCATCGCGATGCCAACACTGACAGTGGCGCCAAAGAGCTGGGTCTCGACCGCCTCGCGAATGCGCTCCAACGCAACCGCCGCCATTGGTTCTCGCGTAGCAGTCAGGATCAACGCGAACTCGTCGCCCCCGAGGCGAAAGGCCCGATCGGACGCGCGACCGCCCCGCAAAATAGCGCCAAGTCCCGCAAGGACGCGGTCGCCATGGCCATGACCATGGCGATCATTGATCTGCTTGAAATCGTCGACGTCGATCAGTGCCAGGGCAATGCGGTCGCCGTCGCGGTGCGCGCTTGCCGCCGCGCGCGACACCTCTTCAGCGAACGCCCGATGATTACCGAGCCCAGTCAGATGGTCGGTCAAAGCGGCATGCTGCAGCAGCGTCATTTCAACACGGGCGGCAGAAGCGATTTGCCGCCGATAGCCTCGGAAAAGGAGTCCAAAGACGATCACCAACAGGACTCCGGGAACAAAGGTCACGATGCTGATAAGCCGGACGGTTTGTTGGGTCGTGGACAGCATGCCTACGTCGGAAGCGAGCTGCTGATCCTTCCGGCCCGACTCTAACGCGACGCTTTGCGTCAGCTTGCCGATGAGCGGCTCAATCTCGTAGCTATCGATTGCCAGGGCTTGCGCCCTGCTGCCTCGATCGATAGCTGCAAAGAAATTGTGTGATGCCGACACGAAGCGGGCCTGAAGAGCGACCGAATTGAGTTGTGCGTTATCCGCGCTTGCGTGGCTCTGGTTTGTCGCGCGGACACCGTTAGCCATCTGATTGACCAACTGAGCATTGACTTCGTCAAATTTCCGACGTGTCTCCCCGCTTGGCTGCATGAAGTACTTACGAAGTAGCAACACCTCTTCGTTTATCAGGAGACGTTCTTGTTGCAGCGCGCGGTTTTGCGCGACCGTAGCGGTGACGCTCGAGACAGTCTGCTGGGTCGCCAAGCTTCCGCCAATTCGCACGACAGCTAATGCGATGAGTACGACCGCCATACCAACCGTGGCCACGCGATCCATGTAGGGGTAGGGCATGATCCATCGCAAGGCTGTGCGATCCTTCCTTCTGCGATCGAGACAATTCGCGCCAAGACGCCAGGCGAGGGCACCGGGACAGGATTATGTCAAGGGACTTCCGCATACCCAAATATGGAATACAACTTCAGTCGTTAGGCTAATTCAGCGCCCAGCGAACCAGTTGCGCGCCGATGGTTCAGGAGTACAACATACATGGCGCGACAAGCGCGCACTATCCCCCAATTAGGAGGCAGCGAGCGGCGCGCAAGATGCGGAACGGTTTCGGCGTCGATGGCACAGAATTCGTTAGAGATACGAATCGAAAGCAAAATTCAAATTCGTGCGACGCGTGAAGTGGCTGCAGCTTCGGTAAGAGATCCTCGGTGCACCGACATAATAGACTTATAAGGCGACTGCAACCACAGGCCCAAAATGGCATGTAATAAGCACCGACTTTTCGTCGAAAGCGTCGTAATAGCACGTCACAATGCGCGAGTAGCAAGTCGTCGCTGGGTTCGCAGTTGCGACTATGCCACTAAGTTCCGAGTCGTCCCACTATGCGTGTATATTGCCTTCCGCGCCCGCGGGATCGACGGGCTGAGCCCCGTCACGTTCGAGCCACAGGCCGCACCGCTCACGCGATAGACTTGCATGCAATTGCTTTCGGAGGTTTGACCCAAAGTGCGAATACTACTCCTGACACCCAAAAATAGGTCAAATACCGGCTCGATTTGGTCGAGCTTTGCTTATTCTCGCGTTAACCTACCATCAATATTACCGTTGAGAGCCAAGATCCACGCTGCAACTATCTCGGGTGTATTGTGTGAGGCAATATACGCTCTCGCATGCGTTCCCATTGAGTTTCGAACACTGGCGCTGGAGAGCAGTTTAGCTACTGCTCCGGAAACCTCGGCTGGATCGTCAGCTAGATCGAGAGCCGTAATGCCATGTTGCAGGTACTCACGTACGCCGCGCGAGTCACTGCTGATCACCGCGCAGCCTTGCGCCATTGCTGAGATTATTGGTCCACTTACAGCGGCCCAGTTCCCTAGATTGGTCTCGCCTGGAGGGCGATGCCGGACGACAATTGCTGCCCGCTCGAATGCCTGATCAAGTTCACGCTGCTGAGTGAGATAGCCGAGAAAGACTACGCGGTCTGATAGTCCCATTTCCTCCGCGATCTTTTGCAGCGATTTCCTTGTAGCCCGATCGCAGTGACCTATTTCTACGGTCACTTTGCAATGTGCGGGCAGATCCACAACTGCCGGAAACACCGGAAGAACCATTTCGTCACTGCCTACGTGTCCGGGACAGAAAATTGTGACGGAATCGCTAGATTTGTCAGAAAGGGGAGGGAGCGACGTCACAAACGGTAATGCATCAATCGAGCGCCTAAGTCCGAAGAAGCGCTCTGTTGCCGTGGCCCCGTAAGACGACAGGCAGAAGACACGATCTGCACGGTTGAGGAGATAACGTTCCAGCACCCTACCGGCCGACACTGAAAACAAATGGGCAAGCCGGCGTAGCACTCGTCTGTCTAGCAGGCTAATGTAGCCTACGCCTCCGGTAACATGCGGAGCATCGTGGATAGTTAGCCAGAGACGCACGTCGGGACAGCAAAACATGATTGCGAGCGCTGCATAGAACTCCGCAAGGGCGCGACCAGACAGCTCGATGTGCACGACATCCAGCTTTTTACTCCGGACCTTGTGTACCGTTGTCACAACTACGCGAAGGATTGTCCGCAACCGCTGTGACTCGGGAGCGGCCACACGAAGCGGCAGGACCCAAGCAAGTTCACCGACAATCGCTAGTGCTTTCATAAAGTCTTCAGCATAACGGGCAACACCACTGCTTGAGGGTGGCAGCTTTGAGACGTATCCGATTCGTAACGGCACGCATGCTAAATGCCTCATACCTCCTTCCGTTTTGCTCCGCAAGGATGACATAATGTATCGGGGCTTCATTAGTAGAACACTGGGCCAGACGTTATCTCATACGTCTGATGTCTAGGTCGCTCACCGATTGGCCGAGCAGGCACTCCGCCTACGACAGTCCATGGAGCCACATCATTGACCACAACCGAACCGGCTGCCACAACTGCACCCTCGCCAATCGTAACGTTACGGAGCACGGTGGCACGGCTACCTATCCAGACGCGGTCTTCTATTACAATGGAACCAAGACGTCCGCCAAAATCTGGCGATGTGATATCGTGGTCTGCGGTTATGAGCAGGCAGTGACTTGCGATAACTACGTTCCGGCCGATTCGGATTCCCCCACGCCCATCAATTTGGCAATGGCGTCCGATGTGACAGTTTCCCAAAATAGCGATCGTTTTCGGTGAAAGTATTTCGCTACTGCCAAACATATAGACGTTCGGCCCGATTGCCATTCCAAGTCGACGTAGATAAGTATTTCGAAGCGGAGATAAGGGAATATGTGTTAGAAACCGATTGTAAAGTAATTCCGTCGCTGGGCGCATAAACGATTTAATCGTTCCGCGATTCTTAGAAGTCATCTTCGACGGGAGCAAAGTAGCAAATAAGCCATGCGTCTCCCCCTCCGCCATTCCCATGCCTCAGGCTGCATTTGCGCAAAGACTAGTTTTCCAAATAGCCGCGTCCCCTCCAAAGTAGCTCCCAGTT
>JAQBPC010000071.1 GCA_028287725.1 Chloroflexota bacterium
GCTCGTTGGAGAATTGGCTCCAAGCGTGGCATTTACGGTCACGAGTGTGGACACCGCGACCCCCTCGCCAACGCAGACTGCCACGGCTAGCACGACGATATCCGCCACGGCGACGCTGACCTCCACCCCGACTGCCGTCGCAACGGGAACCGCAACCGCAACTTTGACTGCTACTGCGGCTAAGACTGTGTCTTCGGCGACGGCGACTGCAACGGCAACTCCGAGTGCAAGCAAGCCTCCGGTGGTGCCTGTTGTCAGTGGACCATTGCAAGTGTACCGGCTGTCGCGGACTTCTCCACCGCTTTCCTTTACGCTCAACCTGCTCGATCGTGTGGCTCCGCAGCGGTCAGTCGTCACGATTAATGACCAGAACGGGCGGCACATCGTGGCGGCGTTCGACAACGCCCACCTGGCGAGCTATGTAGATCTCGTGACGGGCGACGCTGCATTATTCCCTGCATTGCCCAGCTCAGGAAAAGTGCCGGTCGGGACTGGCAAGCTGGCAAGCGTGGCGCAATCGCTACTACTCGGGAGTGGCCTCATTCCCCAGGATGCGACGCGGGCACGGCTGAATCAGCCGATTGTAGGTATCGCGAGCTCCTCGCGTCAGGGAACGAGAGGCGTCTCGGGAGGGATAGGCGCAATGGCCTTCTTCCCCGTGACACGGCTGGTAGGACCCTACTCCGTATACGGCCCCGGCTCCACGGCGGTGCTTGCCCTGGACGGAACCGGCTCGCTACGCGGCTTCTTGCGGCGCTGGCGGACGGCCACGAATGAGGGCTCGATCATGCCGACACGGTCGGCCGGCGAGGTGCTGCAGTCGATTCGAACGCAACTCGCAAAGGTGGGCGCCGGGCTTCCGGTCACACTTGATGGCATTGCGCTTACCTATTACGACGGAAACGGCGCATTTCTTGAGCCTGCCTACCGCTTCACCGCTACAGTGCACGCGCACGGCTCGGTGCGTGACGACCATATTATCGGCTACGAAGCTGTGTCTCGCCAGGAACCGGAGCCGCTGCCAACCATACAGAGCTCCGGTACGACCGCTCGTCAGGCGCAGCACGCGCCGCTAGCGACTATCACCGGGAAGAACGGGGTGGGCCGATACGTGGTGAGTGGACCGATGCCAACCTGGTCCATGGAAAGCGCGGCATTCCAGCAGAGCATCAGCTCGTTCTGGCCCGGGGTTGCGGGGCAGCTATTCGGCCATCCTGTCGTATCACCGCAACGGCTCCATGCGCAGGTCCTCGCGTTGGATGCGCCGGGTTCACCAGGGCAGTTTACGACCGACAGCTATTGTTGCGGTGTGGTGAAGATCGCCGGCCTGAGCACGTTGAGTGCCGGATTGGGCGCTGGGAGTAGTCTTGCCTTTTTGATTGCCCATACTCCGGCGCTCATCCCATCGCCCGCGGATGCGGCCAGTGCCTCCGGCACGTGGCTGCGCGTGTTCGGCGGACTTCATGCCGTTGTCGGTTACTCGACCGACATCTATTCCAACGATGGCGTGCTCGCGCCTTTTGGCGCCGACCTAGCCATGGGCGCGCCGGTGGTGAGCGCATGGCTCACCGAACTGGCTGCCGACACCGCGTATCAAGACAGCGCGAGCAGCGCCAAACAGCCACTCGGCCGCGCATCCACGCTTAGCGCATGCGGGCACGAAAACGACTCGATGTATGATGCTACGTCATTGCGGCCCCCCACATGCCTGCTAACGTGGGGGGCGCTGTAACGTGTATCAGCCGCCGAAGGCGAGTATGTTCACCTCCACGTGGTCGACGTGGCTCGGGAGGTTATGCACGGTGATCACCGCCGCGTAGGCGCCCGGCTTGCCATAGGTGAACACCGAACAGGTACATACGTCGTCGGGCTTGTCATTCGGCATTTGATCTATCACCGAGGCCACGACAATTGGTGGCCGGGCATCGCTGAAGTGTCCCGCGAGCGACCACTCATAGCGAGCCCACTGAATGGTGCTACTGCGCCGGCCCGCGAGCTGCACACGTATGCCCAGCATTCTTGGCTGAGCGTACTGAGCACTGGTCACGGCCGAACGCCCGCCGGCCAAGAGGTGGCCGGCATCGGCGATCTCGCTCACCGTAGCGGCATGGGCGATCTGCCCGTGCGCGATGAGCTCGCCACCGGCGACTACTCCCAGGAGGCCCGCGCCCGCGGCCAGGAGCGTGCGTCTTGGAACGCTGCGATCCCCTATCGGCGGCTCCGCACTGGGCGCCTGGCGGAGGCGCTGGTTCTCGGATTCAAGCGCCGCGACCCGTGAAAGCAAGGACTCGATGGTACGCTCAACTTCGCTCATACGAATTCCTCCTATGCGGGCATTGTATAGCCTTTGCCGCGGCTACGGTTCAGGTCGGTGCATCCACCTCGCGGGACCACGAGAACGGGCATCGTTGGCGCCAGACTGTACGGCTCGAAGATCATAACGGGCCGACGCGCGGTCGAGTTCGGCTGGGCGTGTTACTCAGCGTCTGCTGCCTCGATCGTTGCGCGAAGATGCCCGGTACCAGTTGCAATATAGCGGAGCAATGGGGCGCCGTGACGAATGCGAATCAGCACCTTGTAGATCACCCGTGCGCCTTGCCGCTCGAACAGGGCGCCCCATTCGGGTGATGTTCCAGTCTCGCCAGGCTGTGCCAGCGCCAGCGACGCCGTGTGGTTAAGCAGATCGTTGTCAATGGCGATTCTAAAGAGCTCCACCAGATCGATCGTCAGGTTATCGCGCTCCGCCAGGGCCCGGAGCCTAGCCGTGAGGAACGGGCGCTGCTGGTCTCCCATGCCGGCCGCGTACAGCACGGCCTCGCCATCCGGTGTGAGATGCGCGGCAACGCCGTCCAGAAGCGGGCCGAGCACGAGCATGCCATCCTCGCCGCCTGCAGCGTACATCGGGTAAGGAACGCTGTTTGGCACCGGCACGTAGGGAGCATCACTCACGATCAAGTCGAAGCGCTCGCCTTCCACCGGCGCATACAGATCGCCGGCGGTCACCAATATCGTGTCCTGTAGCCCGTTCAGCGCAACGTTGAAGCGCGCCGTGGCAACGGCGTCCTCGTGCAGATCCGTGGCGACTACCTTCCGAGAGGCTTGGGCGAGCAAGATGGCTTGCAGGCCACTTCCGGTGCCCAGGTCGAGCACGGTATCTCGCGGGCGTCCGTGCGGCAGGTTGTGGGCAAGGGTGTAGGAGTCCGGGCCGAGATAGACGGGAATACTGGTGTCCCGGCAGGTTGGGTAGGTGGGGAGGATGGAGACGAACACGTAGCGGCCCTGGAAGGAAAGGAGCGAAACGCCTGCCGTGCGTATTACGGCTGGGGTCGGTTCCTCCAGCACATTCAGCGCCAACAGGTCCTCAATGAATAATGGGTCGAGCAACGTTTCAGCGCGTTTTCGTGCGAATGACTTACCGAGCAGCAGTAAGTCGAAGGCGGCGCGAAGCGGTGCGGGCAGGCACTCAATGGCCTCGGCGAAGTCGTCGAAGTCGGGCCAGGGCAGTACGTGATAGTGCGGCCGCAGGGCGCGGTGAATGACGTCATACTGCAACTCGTCCAGAAAGCCTTTCACCCGGGCAATTCTGGACGGATCGATCACGAGCATTTCAGTACACCTCGGGCCAACTCGGCCGCCATATTAGAAGAGCGGTAATTGCCCAGCATCGTCCTCTTCATCGGCATCGCCGTCAATGCCGGGGCCTTTCCAGCGGAACCGGCTGAGTGGGATACGGCCACGCTCATCGAAGACGATACCCTCGGCCTCCAGGATGGCACGTTGCTCTGTGCCGCGCGTGCTGATGCCGCCCTGGCTGTTGATGATTCGCTGCCATGGCACGTCATGCTCGCGTGACTTGGGCAAAGAGTTGAGCGCGTAACCAACCGTTCGGGCGTCGCAGCCACCGACGATTTCCGCGATATCGCCATAGGTGGCCACCTTGCCGGGTGGCACGAGAGACACGAGTGCGTAGATGCGGTCGTACAGGCTGCGCTCGGGTGTGCTGCTCATCGGATTCTTCCACTCAACCGGCACTATGTGCGACGTAGTGTATCAAGCCAACGTACTTATCTGAAGGTAGGGCCGCGCTGGTACTTCGTCCAGCGACAAACAGGCGGGGTTGACCATGAATCGTTTGACCCATTCATCGTGTCGTAGCCAGGCTACACTTCGAGTGGCCGGCGGGTCGTCGCCAACGTGGGTGCAGCCGGGCACAACCGCGTTGACGGGAAACTGACGGTGCCGTACGCTGCCCGCCGTGAAGAACCTGCTGCTCGCCGCATTCCTGGTGGGAGTCGCGCTGCTCCTGCCGCCTTCGTGGGGGATATTCAGCGGTGCTTTGCGCTTCGATGGGCTGGGCAAAGTGGCCAGCGTAACCGGCGGTGGGCTTGCCGTTCCCCTCATTAGCCAGTACCAAGGCTTGTCGACGGACAACTTTAACTGCGGGCCGGCGAGCGTCGCGGCGATCGCGCGAGCAGTTGGGGCCGGGGCGGCGAATCTGAGCGACGCGCAATTGGTGGCGGCTGCACGGGCCGGCACCGCCCTAGCGGATGGCGATACTGATCTGGCCGGCTTGGCTCAGGCGCTGCGGGGATTTGGTATCGGCAGCACAAACCTATTTGCCGACGACAATCCCGGCTCTACGCCCGACCCCATTGGGGCAATCGGTTATGTGGTCGGCCACGGCCGCGCCGTGCTTGCCCTGGTCAGCGGCGTGGACCTCGGGCGGGGCGACCGGTATGGCGATCATTGGTTGGTGATTACGGCGGTCGACAGCCGGAACGGCATGGTACAGGTCATGGACCCGGATACCCAGGTGGCGGGATCGTCGGCATGGCAGCCCGGCGGCATACGCTGGCTGCCGACCTGGGAGATGCGCTCCGCGTTGCGCGACGCAACCGCCGATGGCAGCATGGTCGCGCTCGCCATCGGCGCCGGTCGCACTCAACCGCCGAAGCCGGCAGCGGTGCTACTGCCCATAGCGGCGGCGCTGGCGCTATGGGAGGGGCGTGGCTTGCTGCTCAGCAGACTGCCTGGCCGGTGGCGCCGCCGCCTGCGCCGGTGGGCGCGGCACAACAAGCGTGATGGACGATAGGGACGGGATGCATCGTCGCGCTCGCTTGAACGGGCGTTACTCGTACCGCAGCACGATCAGGGGCTTCTCACGCGAGGCCGGCAAGGCGGAGATGATGCTGGCCGCCAACGCCAGGACCACGGCGAGCGCGACGAGGCCTCCGATGACCAGCGGGTCGAAGTGCGATGGGATGTTCAGCACCAGGTTGTCGAGGACCAGCGAGGCAACCATGGCCATGGCCATGCCCATGGCGCCACCCATGAGACCCACGATGCCGCTCTCCAGCAGCAATAATCGCAGCACCGTGCCGCCGCGAGCGCCCAGGGCCTTCATCACGCCTATTTCCCGGCGCCGCTCCAGCACGGCCAGCGCGACGGTATTGGCGATGATCACCGCGCCCGCGAATAAGGACAACGCGGCCAGCACGACCGGGAACACCGTGGCCTTATCGAGAATCCTGTCGATCAGCGGCACAAGAGCGCCGATATCGAAGGCATAGACTTGCGGCAGGTCCCGGTTGATCACCGATGCCGCTGCGCTCTGCGTCCCGGGCTTGAACTGCAGGTAGAGGACGCTGCGCGAGCCGGGTGAGTTTTCGGCGTATTGGCGTAGGAAGGCCGCCGACGCGAACAAGCCGCCACCGAAGCTCGGCGTGAGACTGGTGGAATCGAGGATGCCCACGATCCGCAGTGTGAAGTGACCGCCGCCAATGACCGAATAACCCAGCACGCTGCCGGGGTGCAGCCCCAATGGGTCGGCAAGGCCCTGCGGCGCCACCACGTTGTTGGTGCCCTCGTCCGCCGCCGTGACCGCGCGACCGCCCTTCAGGATCTTGAGATTCAGCGCGGCGACACGGAGGTCACGCCCATCGAGGCTCTGGAAGGCGAAAAGCCGCTCACCAAGCTTGGCGAGTCCGCGTTCGAGCACCGGGCCGGCGGGCTTTCCATCGACCGTGGTAATGCGCAGTCCGGCCACGAGCAGCCCACGCTCTACCCGCTGCAGACCAGGCAGCCGTCGGACCTCGGCGAGCGTTTGGTTCTCCTGGTTTGTTGGTCCAAAGGTGGCGACATTGAAGCCATAGTCGCGCTGAAACAGGCTGTGCAGCTCGGCGCGGACGTTCTGGGAGAGTACGACGACGGTGCCGACTGCCAGCATGCCGATGCACAGCGCCACCAGGGTGGAGGCCACGCGGCGCTTCTGGCGGGTCAAGTTTCGCAGGGCAATGCGCAGGCCAACCATGCCGAAGCTTGGGCCTCGACTAGCCAGGCTTACGACGATCAGGAAGAGGCCGCTGATCGCCAGAAATGCAAGTACCACGCCGTACGCGAGACCAAGGCCAAGCCTGATGTTGTGCAGCACAATACCAGCGGCGAGACCCATGGCGCCGGTGAGCGCGAACGACACCAGCCCGGTGAGCA
>JAQBPC010000117.1 GCA_028287725.1 Chloroflexota bacterium
CATCGAGCAGGTACATGCCCGCCTGATGCACAATCGTCTGGCCGGGTTTGAAGATGGGAGACGGCGCCGGTACATAAATCCCATATGCCGACCAGATTGGCGCCAGCACGCTCCGCGGCGCCGTCACGTAGTGCCAGTCAGTCCCTTGCCAGCCGGCTTCCTGGGCAAACGCCCGTGTATTCGCTGCGCTATCTTGCTCGGGGTCCACGCTGACCACCACCACGCTCAGACGCGAGGCATCCACGCCGAGCATTCGCCGCATGAGCCGTACGGTGACCCCTACTAATGGGCACTGCTCCCGGCAAACGGAGCTCAGGAATGTCAGTACTACTACTTTGCCGTGGAGCGACGCTGGTGTGATTATCTTTCCATTCTGGTCGGGGAGCGCGAAGTACGAGGCATGCTTCGCCGGGTTAAACACGACATCGGCGGCGAGATTGTGTCCCGACATGTCGGCCGTCATTGGGCCAACCGAGGCGACGGGGCCGCAAGAGGTACAGCTAATCGCGCCTGCCTGCGCCAGGCCATTTCGCACGGTCTGCTTATCCAGAGGGCCTACCTGTAGTCCCTGCAGTTGACCATGCGTATCAAGAAAAAAGGTGGCAGGAACGGCTTGCACATCGTATTGCCAGGAAACTGCCTGGTTGTCGATCAACATGGGGAAGGGCAGATGCAAAGCAGTGGCCAGCCTGCCCGCCGCCGTCGCGGTATCGGCGGATGTCGCCACGCTGACAACGCGTACGCCCTGACCTTTATAAGTTTGGGCTGCCCAGCGCAACGTCGGCAGCTCGTCGAGACAGGGTCCGCACTGCGAGTTGGTGAAATTGAGGATGACGGGATGCCCGCGTAAGGCGTCCAGGCCGAGTTGCCCCTGACCGCCGTAGGCATAAGGCAAGGAGAAGCCAGGGGCATTCGGGGCGCCGTTCGCCGAGTTGGTCTGCCGCTGTGCTACCGCTATCCCGGCCGCGACAGCCACCACGATAACCAGGAGCAAGCTCAAGGCACCCCACCACCACGTACGAGGCCACCTGGAAATGCCCTTGGTGCGGAGGGGGCTAGTGATACTGCTCATCGTGTATTCCTTATCGGCTTCACTGTAGCACATGGGCTACTTCGCAATGGCAACCTCGTTTGCTCCGGCAAGCGACGGCACGATTGCCACCACCTTGTTATCCGACGTCCGAATGATCGTCACAACGTTGCCGGCGATACTCGCGACGTAGAGGTATTTGCCGTCGGCGGTGACATCCGGGCCGTGCGGTTGCGCCGCAACGGGTATCGTCGCCGTCACTTTGCGGCTCGCGGCATCGACCACGCTCACCTGGTTTCCCGACTGGTCCGCCACATAAATAGTCCGCCCATCGGGTGAGACCGCCAGGAGCGCCGGACCCTTCCCGACGGGTATCGTCGTGAGTGTCTTCTGGGTTTTCTCGTCCACCACCGAGAGGCTGTTCGCGGTTTGGTTGGTGACCCATACTTCACGGCGCGGCCCGTCCACGATGACACCGAAGGCGCCTGGGGCCGTAATTATCGGCTTCCCCACCTTCAATGTTACGGCGTCGACCGTGTAGATCCAGGAGCCACCACCGCAAGCCACGTACAGCGTATGTTCGTCCTCGGACAGGTCGATGCCATGAGGCTCAAAGCAGGTATCGTTGGGGAAGGTGATTCGCTGGGTCGTCCCGCTCTGCAGATCGAGCTCGTAGAGATCGCTCGAGCGGAAATCGGTCACAAAGGCGCGCCGGTGATCGGGCGTGAAGATAATATGTGCCGGTCCCAGCCCGACCGTGTACGTTTGCAGCACCTTCATGGTACGGATATCGATCTTTGAAACGGTGCCTGGCTCGGCCCCGAAGTTCGTGACGAAGGCGAAGTGCGTGCCGTCCATTACGTCGACGCCGTGTGCCTGGCTGCCCGTACGGAGCAGCGGCTTGCCAAGGATCCGGACGCCGTTCGACCCCATCTGGCTCACAACCGCCGTATAGGGAAGGTGCAGTGCGAAGGAGACGCCGAACGGCCGATCAGTACTCGTCGGGGTCCCAGTCGCGCCGGCACGTTGCGTCGAGCCGGCCGTACCCTTCGATCCGGACAACAAGCGGATCGGGCCGCTCAACGGCACCTGGTAGACAAATTGCCTTACCGACGTCCACGTGCCGTTCACATTGACCTGGACGGTGAGCCCCCAGCGGCCCTGCATCGGGGCATAGAGACCGCTTGCCCGCCAGCGACCGCCGCCGAGCGGCTGCATGCTTTGCGGGAGCACACCCATGTCCATATCCAGCGATTGCGAGCCCAGCTGCACCGACGGCACGTTCAGGTTACCGAGCACGACGGTATTCGCGGCATTCAATCTGCCTGGAGTGATCGACACGGTTATCGCCGATGGATCAAGTCCGGTAGGCAAGAAGCCCGCGCCGGGGCCGACAATGAATTCCAGCGGTACATCCCGGAACTCGCTCGGATCGCTGTGCGTTCTCACCAGCACGTCGGCTCGCCAACGGCCATTCTGCACGAGGTCACCCGCGCCGTTGTAGCTGCCGCCCGACGCGGTAGTCTCGACGAAGGTCGCGCCGAGCGACGGGTTGTCCGGCATGCTCAGCTTTACGCGCACTTGCCCATCAGGCACGACATGGCCATGCTCGCGCACGGTGGCGGCGATACGCGCATGCCCCACCGCCGCCGGATTGATCGTGAGCGCCACATCCAGAAGGCCAAGGTGCCGAGCACCGCTAATCGTGCGCGGTGGCTCGGGTGTTTTCGTTGGGGAGGCTGTGGCGACGGCTGGAGCCGCGTTCCCGCCATTGCTGAAGACCGTCACGGCCGGTGCAACCTGACCCATGAGCGCCACGCAGAGCAGGATGCCGGCGCCCAGCACCGGCTCGAGCGCGAGCCGCCGGAGCAGCGAGCTGAACCCTGTGACTATCGCCCGGTCGCGGTGGCCCGACAGCGCTGCCATCAGACGCGGTCGCGTGAAAAATACGTGTGAGGCGCTGAGCAAGAGGATCGCGGCGATCAGCACCAGCTTGATGATAAGGAACCGGCCATAGAGTGAATTGAAGAAGGCATCGAGGCTATCGAGGTGGACCTGCGCATTGAAGATGCCGGTCACCGTGGCGGTGGGCACCGCGATGAGGGCCAGAGGCGAGTAGCGATTCAAGATCACCAGAAAGGCCAAACGCGTGTCGTTGCCATCGCCCTTGCTGGAAGCCACACCACCGATCAGCGCGGGCACGAGCGCAATGGCGATCGCTATCATGCCGCCGATCCATATCGAATTCGCCAGCAGGTGAAGCCAATCGAGCAGCACCGAGGTTGCGACCATTTGCGGAACAGCGGCCGCATGGCCGGAGAGCGCCAGGGCAAGGAGATATGCGAGCCCGATTACGCCGGCCGCGAGCATGGGTATGCTCAGGCGGCTGGGCCGTGTGGCCACGGTATGACCTACCGCGCTGGATGTCTCCGGTAGAAGCAGCAGCGCAAGCTGAATGAAGAAAAGACAAACGAGGCGTGCCAACCAATAGGTACCGAAATGCGAGTGAAGAACTTCGCGCAACACAGTGAATGAAGTGACGTCGCCGCCGCTCGCGTAGACCTGCGTTTCAATTTCCAGGACCGATGCGGCCAGCGTCGCCAACAGGCCGAATTGCACCACCGCCACAATTCGCGCGGATGCCCTGTTTGCAAGCGCGGTTATGGCGCCACGGGCCTTGAAGCGAACCGGGGTGAGCACCAGCAACTCCAGCACAAGCGCCCCGGCCCAGATCGTGGAGGCGAGTAATACGAGCCAGTGCGCTATAGCGCCGGCCCAGGCAGTGGAATCGAGCTGGGGCGTGTTGCTGCCCGCAAAGCCGCCTGAGCCGGAGCCTATCGCCGCCGCTCCAGATCCACCGGCGGTGAACACGTAGAACCCGTGCAAGATATGCCCGTCCTGCGCGGAATCGCTGGTCCAAAGCACGGTGTACTGGCCTGGCGTCAGGGCAGGAATGCTGACATCCAGCTCCTCGCCATTAGCCGGATTTACCTGCCCCTGGTCAGTATTCACCTGCCGGCCTTGTGCGTCTCTGATCACGATTTTGGAGAGCGAAGAATTCAGCGTCTCATCGAACCAGAAGCGGACCGTGCCGGCCGGCACGTGTACGTGGCTGTCCGGCGCCAGGTCCGCACGCACCAGATGCGCATGCGCTTCCGCGCTACCAGGTATGACAAAAAACGTGCCGATCGCGATCAGCGCGAATATCAGCAGGCGGCGAACCCTGGTCATCTCGTGACGTTCCCTCTAGGCCTTCCCTCACCTGGGAGGACGTGGAACAGGGGCAACCCATGTCCTCCCAGGTGAATACGGGGCGTGTTACTTGATTGTGAAGTTGAGATTTCCCGCGGCCCGGTGCCCGTCATCCGCCGAGATAGTAAACCAGATCAAATTGTACGAGCCCTTGGCCAACTTTGGCAGGCCGACTGTAAGCTGCTTCACGTTTGAGAACGAGAGCGCACTGTTCTGGCGGTCCACCTCGCCCTTATCCCCAGTAGCCTGGAAGACGCCGATGAAGCTCCCTTTGGGATTCACGCCCTCGGCGAAGGTGCAGGAAATCGTCTTCGGCGTCGCCGCAAGCATCGCACCGGGTGCAACAGTGCACTTCACCAGGGTCGCGTGGGCCTGGGCTGCAATCGGGACTGCCGCGCAGGCGGCCAGCACAAGACCGGAGGAGGCAATTAGGCGGGTCAGCAGTGACTTCATGTGGGATGGCGTCCTTTACCTTATTCTCTGCAATTTCTCATTGAAGACCGGCGAGTGCCGTACCGACGTGGCGCCAAGTATGTCGTCATACATCCCGCAATGAGCCTGCGACATCTTCGCAAGCGGTAAGGATGTGCGTTCGTGGAGCATGCTGCTCGGGAACGCTTGGCGTTTGGGCGGGATAAGACGACGCGCCATTTCGCGCGATGGCAATCAGGGCGGCGTAGATACCGAGAGGCGCCGCGAGACAGGGCACCTCCGTACGACATGCACGCTTTCAGGCGTGCCGGTACGACCAGTCCGCGGGCGTTAGAGCCCGCAGGCCAGGGCTGCAGGGGGTGGACGCGGGAGTCCGGCAATGCCGACGGGCACGCTTGCGCATTGCTCGACGAGGATGGGCAGGGGGACACGGAGGGTGATCGTGGCCATCCGCGCAAGTAAGCGACAGACGGCGGCGATAATCGCACGGAGCACGGTGACACGGCGTTCGAGGCGCCATACCAGCACGGCGATCAACGCGGCAACCACCACGTGCACAGGGGCCAGCGGAAGCGCCCCTTGCGGCGCCATGCGCATGAAGACACCGTTCATGCGCATCAACGGGCTCATTGGCCACAGCTGATCGAATAGCCCATACATGCCGGCCTGCAATGCAATCAACGGGACGAAAACTTGAACGACGCGGACTGGTTGTCTAGGCAGCGCCACGCGGGACGCACGAGAGCTTAGCTCCTCACCGGCAAGCCGCAGCAGGGCGCGCCGCTGCCGCGTGAGTCGCCGCACCTCGTATGCAATAGCCAGCGCCGCCGCGACGGTGACGAGGACCATCACCAGCAGGCCGCCGCGAAGCGGACACTGCGCAAGCATCGCTTCCGCCGCGCTCGGTCCCGTTTGGCTACCCAGGCCAAGGTGGTATTCCGCCGTGTGCACCAGGGTAGCGCCCAGCGCGGCGAGCAATAGCAGGAGGCCCAGGCCACACGCCAGCGCGACGGGGCCACGGCGCTCAACGACGCGCGGCACACCCGGCGTGAGCGTTGCAAACGGCATTGGAGGAGCGCGGAAAATCGATCCCATCACCTCGCAGTATAGCTCCTGGATGGTGTATACCGAATGAAGAACCATGCAGAGCCCCGGCAGCAGAGAGAGTTGGCAGGAATGACGCGCAGATACCCAGTGCTCCTCTGCCTCACAATAGCATTGATCTCGGGTACCTTACTCCTGGCGCCCACTGAAGCCGCCCGCGCCTGCAGCCTGGACGGCATTGCCTCGCTATCGGCCAATGGGAATACGGCGTCGCTCAATGGCGACTCGCCAAACGCCACGACCCTGGCCTACTGGGCGCCCTTCACGCTGATTGCCGCGGCCCCCGGCGACACACTGCACCTGAGCGAGAACCTCAACAA
>JAQBPC010000120.1 GCA_028287725.1 Chloroflexota bacterium
GATGATCGACCAGGGCGTGCGCTATCCCGTATATTCTATTCCCGCCGACGAATCGCTGATTGGCCAGACTATCTCGACGAAGGAACCGCTTGTCCGCGACACAATCGAAGAGCTGCGCCTGGCGTCGGGATTGGTCACCCAAGGGCAGGGCAAGCCTCGGTCGGTCATGTTTGTGCCAATGTTGATAGGCGACAGGGTGGTGGGCATTATCTCTGCCCAGAGCTACCTGGAGCACGCATACAACAGCGACGACGTGCAGACATTGCAGAGCCTGGCGCATCAAGCGGCGGTGGTCATCGAGAATGCGCGCCTTTATGAGCAAGCGCGGGGTTGGATTGGTCAGCTAGAGGTCGTGCAGAAGCTCGGCATGGAGCTAAACAGGCTGGATTCGGTCGAAGGCATTGCGCACTCCGTTGCGCGCTCGATTGAGGCCCTGCTCCCCTTTGATGCCTACCGGATCATGCTGATTGAAGAGGACTCGCAGGAGTTGGTGCCCATCGCTTTCGGTGCTACACGGTCGGAGTACGACGCACAGTCTGTCGATAGCTTGCGTCTACGGCTGGGTGAGGGCATTACCGGCTGGTCGGCGGCGTCCGGCGAATCGCTACTCGTCGACGACGCGGAGACGCATCCACATGCCGTGGATATCCCTGGCTCAGTGCCTATCGATGAGTCGATGCTCGTGGTACCGATGCGCCGCGACCAAGCAGTGCTCGGCGTGCTGACGCTGAGCAAACTTGGCTTACGGCAGTATTCCGCCGAACATCTCCGATTGCTTCAGATCTTCGCCGACCAAGCCGCGACGGCAATTTCGAACGCCCAGCTGTACGAAGGCGAGCAACGGCGCGCCAATAAGCTGAAGGCGCTAGACCAGCTGCGGACGGACTTTGTGTCTACGGTAACGCACGAGCTGCGGACGCCTCTCACGGGGATTCTGGGCTTCACGGAAACCCTGCTGAGCTTCTGGGATCGCTTGCCACCAACGCGTCAGAAGGAGATGGTCTACAAGATCCAGACATCCACCGCGCGTTTGAACCGGCTTGTGCAGGATCTCCTGGTAACCTCGCGCGTTGAAACCGGCTCGCTCTCGCTGGCGTTTGCGCCTGTGGACCTTACGCCGCAGGTGCAACAAGCAGTACTGGAGATCACCTCAAAATTCCGTGGACAGATGATCATTCAGGAACCGCCCGAGGAGGCCACGTTTGTCTACGCGGATGCGCACCGCGTTCAGCAAATCGTGGTGAACCTGCTGGATAACGCCGCCAAGTACAGCCCAGAGAATAGTCCAATCGGCATCGGCTGGTGGGCGGCCGACGGATTCGCGCAGGTGCAGGTGCGAGACGAGGGCCCAGGTATCGACGACGACAGCAGACCGTTGCTCTTCACGCGCTTCGGGAAACTCAACCAGACTGCGCGCGCCGGCCACGTGGGGACGGGGCTGGGCCTGTACATCTCACGCCAGCTCGTGGAGGCCATGGGCGGCAGCATCTGGTTGGAGCCCGAACCCAGTCGGGGCAGCACCTTCTGCTTCAAGCTACCCCTGGCCTAGAGCGCCGAAAACGTCGCGCTCGACAGCGCTGCTGTGCGCCAACCGGCGCACAATGTCTATCGTCAATCCGGAATCCATCGACACACCTTCAGGAGAGAAGTCGCCTGTAGGACATGTCCAGGGTTGACATATCGGATTTTCCCGTGCTACGATCGTTCTCTGCTTCCCACCCGAGGGGTACCGTGGACCTGAGAACTCCCAGCCTTCAGCCGTATTCGATGCCGCACCAAGCGCAAGCGGAATCGTCTCCTGCTTCCGACGCATTCGTACGCTTGCCCATCACCCTGCGTGAGATAAGCGGGAGTACCTGTGTGCGGCTGCATGGTCTCGAGCACCGGATTATCGTGGTGCGACATTGAGGCCCGGAGTGAAGTGGTAGCCGCGTAGTGTGCGGACAGGAAAGGACGGTACTTCGTCGGGCACTCGAACGCGCTGCGAGGTGAGGTGATTGGCTCGGCCGCACCATCGATCCGCGGCACCGTAACGCAAGGGTAGTCGAGCCAGAGGACACGCTGAGAGGGGATTGAGGATGGCGGTAGAAGAGGTTAACATCCTTTGGATCTCAGAATTGCTCGGCTGCGATGGCGATTCTGTCTCGATCACGGCGGCGACTCAGCCAAGTATCGAAGACGTGGTGATGGGCAATATTCCCGGGCTGCCCAAAGTTAATCTGTATAACAAGGTGCTGGCCTACCAAAACGGCGATGAATTGATGCAGGCCTTCTACCAGGCTGAGCGCGGTGAGCTGGACCCATTTGTCCTCGTGATCGAGGGTTCAATCCCCAACGAGAACATCAAGCAAGAAGGCTACTGGGCTGCGATGGGCACCGATCCCGCGACCGGGCAGCCAATCCCTACCACCCAGTGGATCGACCGCCTGGCGCCCAAGGCCTGGGCCGTGGTAGCGTGCGGAACCTGCGCCACCTACGGCGGCATTCATGCCATGGCGGGTAATCCAACCGGCGCTATGGGCCTGGCCGATTACCTCGGCTGGAACTTCCGCTCGAAAGCCGGCATGCCAATCGTGAACGTGCCCGGGTGTCCCGTACAGCCCGACAACTTCATGGAGACCGTGCTCTATCTGCTTTACCAGGCGGCGGGCATGGCGCCTATGATCCCACTCGATGACGTCATGCGTCCTACCTGGCTCTTCGGCGCTACGGTGCACGATGGCTGCGATCGAGCCGGGTACTACGAGCAGGGAGATTTCGCCCTGGAGTACGGGTCGCCTAAGTGCATCGTGAAGCTGGGCTGTTGGGGACCCGTGGTCAACTGCAATGTGCCCAAGCGCGGCTGGATGGCCGGGATTGGCGGATGCCCCAACGTTGGCGGTATTTGCATCGGCTGCACGATGCCCGGCTTTCCTGACAAGTTCATGCCCTTTATGGACGAGCCGCCGGGCGCCAGGCTCTCCACGACCATGATCAGCAACAGTTACGGTCCAGTTATACGCAGACTTCGCGCCATGACGAACGACACGCTGAACAAGGAGACCAAGTGGCGGGTTAAGGGCCCTGAGCTCAAGACCGGCTACCAACCACGCTGGTAGAGAGGAAGGCAAGCATGGCAACACGGGTAGCGCCGCAAGAGGCCGTTGAAGGGCAGCCCTCCAACATCGTGGACATGAACTGGGATCCGATCAGCAGGATCGTCGGCAACCTGGGCATCTACACCAAGATAGATTTCATCAATCGCAAGGTGGTCGAGTGTCACAGCACATCTTCCATCTTTCGCGGCTACAGCGTATTCATGAAGGGCAAAGACCCGCGCGATTCGCACTTTATTACCAGCCGCATCTGCGGCATCTGCGGCGACAACCACGCTACCTGCTCGGTCTATGCCCAGAACATGGCCTACGGCAGCAATCCGCCGCCCCTCGCCGAATGGATCATCAACCTGGGCGAGGCGGCGGAGTACATGTTCGACCACTGCATCTTCCAGGACAATTTGGTGTTCGTGGACTTCTGCGAGCAGATGGTCAAAGAGACGAATCCTGGTGTCCTGGCACGCGCGGAGAATACCGAGGCGCCTCACGCGGACATTCACGGCTTTCGCACCATTGCCGACATCATGCGAGCCTTCAATCCCTTCACGGGCGAGACCTACCGTGAGGCACTGCAGATGAGCCGCCTGACACGGGAGATGTTCTGCCTGATGGAAGGCCGGCACGTACACCCTTCGACGCTCTACCCCGGCGGCGTGGGCACCGTGCCCACGATCCAGCTCTTCACGGATTACCTGGTTCGCTTGATGAAGTACATGGACTTCGTCAAGAAGATCGTGCCAATGAATGACGACATCTTCGACTTCTTCTACGAGGCCCTGCCGGGCTACGAGGAAGTCGGCAGGCGGCGCGTGCTGCTCGGCTGCTGGGGCTCCTTCCAGGACCCTAACGTCTGCGACTACACCTACAAGAACATGGCGAAGTGGGGTGAGGCGATGTTCGTCACCCCCGGCGTGGTCGTAGACGGCAAGTTGGTCACGACCAGCCTGGTGGACATAAATCTGGGAATTCGTATACTGCTTGGCAGCTCCTACTATCAGGACTGGGCAAGCGAAGAGACCTTCGTCACCCGCGATCCGCTGGGCAATCCGGTAGACAAACGGCACCCATGGAACCAGACGACGATACCCAAGCCGCAGCGACGCGAATTCGACAATAACTACAGCTGGGTAATGAGCCCCCGCTGGTACGATCAGCGCACCGGGGATTATCTTGCGCTCGATACCGGTGGCGGCCCCATCGCGCGGCTCTGGGCTACGGCACTCGCCGGCAAGGTGGACGTCGGCTACGTCAAGGCCACGGGTAACAGCGTGCTTATCAACCTGCCCAAAACCGCGCTGAAACCTGAAGCACAGTTCGAATGGAAAATACCGAAGTGGTCCAACGCCATCGAGCGGGACCGTTCGCGTATATACTTCCTCGCCTACGCCACCGCCATGGGGCTCTACTTCGTGGAGCAGGCCCTCGCGACATTCCGCTCGGGCGACACGAGGGTTTCTACGGACTTCACGGTTCCCGACGAGGCCATCGGCTGCGGCTTCCATGAGGCGGTGCGTGGTGTGCTCTCGCATCACCTGGTGATCCGTGAGGGCAAGATAGCCAACTACCATCCCTACCCGCCCACGCCCTGGAATGCGTCGCCGCGGGACTCATACGGTACCCCCGGTCCGTATGAGGACGCGGTCAAGGACACCCCGATCTTCGAGGAGAATGGGCCGGATAATTTCAAGGGGATCGACATAATGCGCGCGGTGCGCAGCTTCGATCCCTGTCTGCCGTGCGGGGTGCACATGTACCTCGGCAATGGCAAAGTCCTCGAGGCGCGACATTCGCCCACGCTCGGACTTGGAGGGTAGTGCACCAACGCCGACGAGGGTTTAACACGACGGTGGGTCCTGGATCGCTACCAGTGTCCATGGACCCACCGTTGGAATGAGGACGTGCACCGATGCTGTTGCAAGACCGAGCGCTGACGGAACAAGTTGGGAAGATTGAGGCGCTGCTGGATGACGTAGAGTCCATTCCAGACCCAGCACTGCGCGCCAGGATGACCGCCATTGTGCAGGGGCTGGTGGTCTTTTACGGCGAGGGTCTGGCGCGCATGCTGGCGATTGTCACGCAGCAGAACGATCATCCGGCGGCCGGTCGGCTGCTCGACGCCTTTGCCGAAGACGACCTGGTAGCTCACCTGCTGCTCTTGCACGATCTGCATCCTGTGCCCGTGGAGCAACGTGTGGCCCGCGCGCTCGATGAGGTGCGACCCTACCTGCAATCACATGGCGGGAACGTGGAGTTGCTCGGGGTGGAAGGCGGGGTGGCGCGCGTGCGATTGCAAGGGAGCTGCAGCGGCTGCCCTTCTTCGACAATCACGCTCAAGCTGGCCATCGAGGAAGCGATTCGCAAGGCTGCTCCGGACCTCGAGGATATTGAGGCGGAGGGAGTAACGGCTGCGCCACCTCGGCCCGCGGGCTTCGTGCCGCTGGCGTCGCTTCGCAGGCCGGACCACCCAGCAGAGGCCACTGAGAATGCCTGGACCACGGTCGGTAAGCTGCCCCAACTCGCGGATGGACATGCTCTGGCCATGGAGACCGCCGGCCTGCCTGTCGTATTCTTCAAGCTCGACGGTACCTTTTACGCCTACCGCAACACCTGTCCCAAATGCGGACAGGCGTTGGAGCAGGGCGCCTTGGAGGGCACGGATCTGACCTGCCTCGGCTGCGCCCATCGCTATGATATTCGCCGGGCGGGCAGGGGCTTGGATGCAACGGATCTCTCTCTTGAGCCCATCCCACTCCTGGTTCAAGATGACCTCGTTCGTATAGCGGCGAGCAACGTGTAGGGTGGGGCGGAGCAATGTCTGAGCGATTGAGTGGCAGGGACGGACGCCCGTTCTCCGCGCTCCGCCAGTTCGCCAGGCAGGCAACGCAGACGAACGAGGAGCATTGCGACCTGTGCGCCGAGCCCATCGGCCACGAGCATCGGCATCTCTTAGACCTTTCAACACGGGGGGTGCTCTGCGCATGTCGGGCCTGCTCCCTGCTCCTCGATAGTCGCACGGCCGGTGGAGGCACTCGCCGTCTCATTCCGGATCGCTATCTCAACCTGGTGGGCTTTGAGATGGCGGACGCGCAATGGGAGAGCCTGCGCATCCCCGTCAACATGGCTTTCTTCCATACCAACACCCAGGCGAAGCGCGTGATGGCGCAGTATCCGGGGCCGATGGGCGCCACGGAATCGCTCTTGTCGTTGGAGACCTGGGGCGAGCTGGAGGGGCGAAACCCTATATTGCGGCACATGGAGCCGGACGTCGAGGCGCTGCTGGTCAACCGGGTGCGGAATGCCAGCGCGCATTTTCTGGTGCCGATCGATGAGTGTTACAAGCTCGTTGGTCTCATTCGCCTCAGTTGGAAGGGCATTGGCGGCGGGCGCGAGGTCTGGCAGGAAATCGACCAGTTCTTCTCCGGCCTGACAACACGCGCCAAGACGGTGGGCGGCTCCCATGCCTAGCCTCGATTTTGCGATGGTCGACGCCGACGTGCTGCCATACGCCGCCGGCCCCACCCTGCTATTCAAGCTTCAGATCATGAACGCCGAACCGGAAGAGCAGATTCATTCGATTCTGCTTCGAGCCCAAATCCGCATTGAAGCCTCGCAGCGGCATTATGACGCCCAATCCGAGGATCGGCTGCTGGATCTCTTCGGCGAACCAGGGCGTTGGGGGCAGACCTTGCGGAGCCTGCTGTGGACGCATGCCACGATCGCCGTTCCCCGATTCGCCGGCAGCACTATCGCCGAGCTACCCATAGCCTGTACCTACGACTTTGAGCTGGTCGCGGCCAAGTACTTCCATGCGCTTGAGGACGGCGAGGTGCCGCTGCAGTTCCTCTTTAGCGGCACGGTCTTCTACACGAGCGAACAAGAGGAGGGGCTGCGGATAACGCAGATTCCCTGGGAAAAAGAGACGTCCTACCGCATGCCGATTCGCCTCTGGAAGGAAATGATGGATCAGTACTTCCCGAACAGCGCATGGCTTCGGTTGCGTCGAGATGTATTTGACCGGCTCTACAGCTATAAAGCGCGAAGTACATTGCCGACCTGGGAAGCCGCGGTTGAACAATTGTTGAATGCACGGGAGACGGATCTGGAGCGGAGGGCATGGAATCAGTAGAAAGAGTCGCCGAAGCGGTGCTCTACGAGGGTTACCTGCTCTACCCCTACCGCCGTTCGGCAATGAAGAACCAACAACGGTGGACCTTCGGTGGCGTGTACCCCCGCCTATACAGCGAAGCGAACCACGATGACGATCCGTGGAGCATGCAGACTCAGTGCCTTGTCCTGGGTAATGAGCACACCACGCTCGAGGTGAAAGTGCGCTTTCTGCAGGTGGTCGACCGAAAGGTGGCTCAGCAAGTTAATGGGGCGATGTGCCAGGTCGAGGCGCTGCGCGTGGGCGAGCAGGTCCATCGGCCATGGGAGGAGGCAGTCGAGCGGGCTGTGTGCCTGGAGGGCGCGCGTGACGCGCTGCCCGTGGTCCTGGGCGATTTGATCGGCGGAAGCCGGCAAGTTGCCATTGACGTGCCAGGGGGTCGCGAGGATGAGCCGCTGCAGGGCCCGGACGGAACAACGGTAGGTGCAATCTCACGCGAGTGGCAGGCGCTTCAGGGCACGGTGGAAGTATGGGCTGAGCCGCTTGACACGGATCTGGAAGGCGCTTCGATCCCGCTGCCGTGCTTCCGGCTCACCACGCGTATTACCAATACCACCCCGTTTGCTCGAGCAAACCGCGAGCCCGTTGATCGGCTGCGACAGGTGGCTCTGCGCCGGGCATTCGTCTCCACCCACACCATCCTGCGCGTGCAGGGCGGTGAGTTTATCTCGCTGCTGGAGCCGCCCGCGGCATTTCGGCCGGCCGCCGAGCGCTGCCAAAACCTGCACACCTGGCCGGTGCTGGCAGGTGAGCAAGGTGAGCGGAACACCATACTCTCATCGCCCATTATCCTGTACGACTATCCGCAAATCGCGGCGGAGAGTCCCGGCAATCTCTTTGATGCCACCGAGATCGATGAATTGCTCACGCTGAGCATCATGACCATGACCGACGAGGAGAAGCAGGAGATGCGCGAGTCTGATGCGCGCGGACGCGAGATTCTGGAACGCACCGAAGCGCTCACGACTGAGCAGCTCATGAAGCTCCACGGCGTCGTCCGAAGTCTGCAAACACTACGAGAGGAGGACACGTGAACCCAGGTCAGCGCGGCACGCCCCGAAGCGACGGCGTGAAGGAGTACTACGCGGCTTTGGGGCTTGGCGATGACGCGGCGGATCCATTCCCCGTGCTCATGGACGGGGAGAGCGCCGAGCAACTGCTCAAAAGCGAGGCGCCTTCAATGCTGGTTATCAAAGATACCGAGGTTCGGAAAGGAAGCCGCCTGCGGCTCCATCCGCGTCCCGGTGGCGACATCCTCGATCTGGCGCTGGCCGGGAAGATAGCCGTCGTCGAGGCAATCGAGCAGGACTTCGAGAACAACATCCAGCTCGCGGTAACCGTTGAGGACGACCCCGGCAGAGACCTTGGCTATGCGCGACAGCCGGGACATCGCTTCTTCTTTACACCGGACGAAATCGAGCCGCTCGGCGACGAACAGGAAATCGGTCGATGACACCACGCATCCTGGTTGCCGGCATCGGCAACATCTTTCTTGGCGACGACGGGTTTGGCGTCGAAGTCGTGCGGCGTCTGGCACAGCGCCCCTTGCGAAGCGGTGTCCAGGTGAAAGACTTTGGCATCCGCGGCATGGACCTGGTTTACGCATTGCTGGAAGAGCATGACGCATTGGTCCTCGTCGACACGGCGTCGCGAGGTGAGCCCCCGGGAACGCTGTATCTCATAGAGCCTCAAGTCCAGGAGGGCACCGCAGTTGCGCTCGATGCCCACGGTATGGATCCCGTAAAAGTCCTGGCGTTGGCCCGTGCGCTTGGCGCCAGGCGTATTCCTACGTACCTGGTGGCGTGCGAACCCGAGGTGCTACTCGCCGACGATGATGAGGAGGTGCTGGCACAACTGAGCGAGCCGGTGCAGGCGGCGGTGGACGAGGCGATACGGATGGTGGAGTCGCTGTTGGAGAAGATTGCGAATTCTCCCGCACGGGAACGCGCAAGCTCTCTGCCATAGTCTTTCGAGAGAAGGTGAACTGCTATGCGGCCTGGACAATTGATCTTCTTGGTGCTGCTCCTGATTACAGCAGGTTTCACGGTCGCCGCGTTACCGGACATTCAGCGATATCTCAAGATTCGGTCCATGTAGCGTCATGCACTCGAAGCCCTCGCCCGGCAAAAACCAGTCGCGCGCCGCCCGAATACTGCCAACAGGATCGGGCGAGGTAGAGATGACCAATTATCAAGGAGGAGCGGTGCAGCAAGACGTTAGTGCGCTTATCGA
>JAQBPC010000125.1 GCA_028287725.1 Chloroflexota bacterium
TGCACGAAGCTATTCACGAGCAGGTGCTCAGCGCCCTCACGGAGCGACTGCGGGCCCTGCGCATCGGACCGGGGCTGTCCGATCCCGACCTCGGGCCGCTTATTTCGGCCAAACAGTTTCAACGCGCCATCGGCCTGGTAGAGCGTGCCGTCGGCGCCGGCGCGCAGTTGCTGGCGGGTGGTCGGCGGGCGCACGTAGCGGGCCACGAGCAAGGCTGGTTCCTCGAAGGGACGTTGCTGGCCAACGTGGACGCGGACGCCGAAATCTGGCAGGAGGAAGTATTCGGCCCGGTCCTGGCGGCGACGACGTTCCGTACGGACGACGAGGCCGTTGCGCTGGCGAACAGCACCGAGTATGGGTTGGTGACCGGCATCTGGACCCGCGACGTGAGTCGCGCGCATCGCGTGCCGCGGCAGATTCGCTCGGGCCAGGTCTATGTGAATACCTATGGCGCGGGCGGTGGCGTGGAGCTGCCGTTCGGCGGCTTCAATCGCAGCGGCTACGGGCGCGGCAAAGGTCAGGAAGCAATGCTGACCTTCAGCCAGGTCAAGAATGTGTGCATCGCCCTCTGAGCACGTCGTCCGCGGGGCGCGGCCAAACCCGGGTCGTGACGTCGCCTCAGCCCATGACCGGCGATGTATGTGCGAGCGAAGGCGCTAGACCCCTCTGTTTGGCGCCCAGCGCCCTCACCCGTGATGCCGACTAGCTTGTCAGAGTTACTGACCCGCTAGTCCCGACAATAGTGTACTTAACCCTGGGCAGTTGCCCCGGCTTGGTCGGGAGCAGGGTACCCGTTATGTTAAAGGTCCCACCGCCGCCGGCGCCTTTGAACATGCCAAAGCCCCGGGTCAACGAAAAGGTGCCGCTGCCTGAAGCTTGCGTTGTTGGGTGTCCGGCAACCGGGCAGAGTTGGCTGATATCCACATAATCGTAGCTGTCCTGGGAGTTGGCGAAAGTCACGGTCCCGGCAACTGCGACCGTCTGACAACCGTTGGCCGCCGGTGGGTACAGCACGGCGCTGTATCTATCCGTCCCTTGCGGGAAGCCGGGTATCTTGGCCGCACCTACACCGATTATGTGGAACGTGCCCGCCGCGCTGACGAGCTGGTACGAGCCTTGCTCGTTATAGAGAAATGGCAACGTTCGGCCTTTTGCATGAACCTTGCCGCTACCTATGGCACCGGCAACCAGCGTGGCTACCAGAAGGCCTGATGTGAGCAGTCGATACAGCCGTGCTTTTGCGCACCACATGTGAGGTATCCTTTCGCGTCTTCCGAAATCTCCACCACTCACCCATTCTTCTGTGGTCGCGCTCGTCACTCTCCCAGGGACTGGTATCCGTGGAATGTGGTTCTCGCCTCCTTTCGCGCCCACCCCTGAGAGGCTCCCATAGCCTCGTTACAGTCCCCAGTCCGCATCGGAAAGGCGCCGCGGACCATGGACATAATCTGATCAATGTCCATACGATAACAGCGCATTATGCCTCCGTTTCGATGCTAACAATCGTGGGTACACTGGACAATGAGTTTGCGCGTATGGCGCCAACATGATTGGGCTGGGGAGGGTAGAAGAGTACGAGCAAGAAGGGCGACCAGGCTTGAGGCGGCGAGTCGTTCGGAACACCGCCGGCCGGTCGCCGGCAGCCCTATTCACACAGCAGAAGCCGGCCAAGCGCGGGCCTGCGCGTCGACCCAATCAGCTCGCTGGAGCGAGGCCGGTGGTGAGCACGCATACGGGACTCGCCCGCGAGATCGGGTGGTAAGAGCGTGGGGCTTGCCACTGTAGCGGGCTCAGCCGGGCTGTGGTATAGTTGGCAGGCAGCTAGCTGGATGAATGAGGTACGGTATGGATGAGCTACGCGTGCGGATACATGCGGACCTCGAGACCTCCACGATGGATATTGATGAGGCAGCGAGCGTGCTGGACCTCTCACCCGACGTGGTGTGGCGCTATGTTCGAGCAGGTGACCTGGCGCATATCCGCGTTCAGGGTACCGAGGCGATTGAATACCGCATCCTTTCGAAGGATGTCTATGATCTGCAGACGCGCCTGCATGGCGGCGCCGAGCAGTCGGTTACGCCCGGCACAACCGGCGACGGCACAACCCCACAGCTTTTGCGGCGTATAGCCAAGGCGCAATCGCAGCAAGAACAACCGGCTAACGGCCACTCCCCTGAGCTCGGTCCGGACGCTCGGCCAAAGATGACTCTCGTGCGGCCGCCGGCCGGCCCTACGGAACAAGCACCCGATACGGTCACCTTTGCCTCGCCAACGGGACCGCTGCCCGTGTCACGGACGCCGGAGGGAAGTCAGCCGGCGCCAGACAGCGCGGCGCCAGCGCCAATCGCGGGCGGCAAACCGGATGCTGGGCTGACGACGGCACACGCCGCCACGTCATCGTCCGACGCCAGTGGCAAGGCAAGTGAGTCACCATCGCCGGCAGCGGCGCCTACCTCGGTACCGCCACCAGCCGCCAATCCCGATCCGATAGCCCAGCCAGAGGCAGACTCGCGGCCCAAGCGGCCGGCGCTACCACCGATCAACTCGATCGTCACCGTTACCGGCTCCGCCGTGCATCACGACCCCCAGCCCGCCTTCGATCAGAACGCCGCGATGCAGATGCTCCAATCATTCATGGAGTCGCTGGTGGCGCCGATCACCGCCGCCAACGAGCGATTGGCCGATGAGAACACCAGGCTGCTGGAGTTGGCACGGATGCAGTCGCAAGCGCTGGACAAAGCGAGCTCGGAGCGCGTTGGGCTGATGGAGCGCCTGGCCGTGCTGCCGGCGGAAATGCAAAAGCTCTACGAGCGGCTCGGCACCCTGCAAGCAGAGGTGCACCGGCTCGAACAAGAGAACCAGTTGCACGCAAAGAGCTCATATCAAAAGGCATGGGGGAAGCAAAGTCCGTCGTGGTGGCGCCGGTTGCTGGGTATCGGCTAAGAAATCGCTAGACGCGCTGTTCCTTCGCCGGTTCGCCCTCAATCTCCACGCGCCGGAAGGTCTGCCACAGGGCGAGATCGTAGACGACCTTCACCGCGCCGCTGATCAGAAACGGCAGGCCTAACGTCAGCAGCGATCCCTGCAAGAGCGCGCCGGAAATAATTGGGCTGGTGGCGGAGCCGGCACTTCGGGCCAGCGATGTGACACTTGCGGCGGCGGTGCGCTCCTCCGGGGCGACCATGGCCATGGTGTAGGCTTGGCGTGTCGGCACGTCCATTTGCGAGAGCAATTGGCGAACCAGCAACACCGCGGCAGCCAGCGGGAAGCTGGGCATCAGCGGCACGATCATCAGCAGCACATTGGACGGCAGATGGGTGAATACCATGGTATTCAGCAAGCCGATTCGCCGTGCCAACCATGCCGCGCCGAGATACGAGAAGGCTGCCAGCAGATTGGCCGAGAAGAAGAGCGTCGCCAAGGACCCCAATGCCACGCCGAAGCGCAGATGGAAAAACAGCGCCATCAGGCTCTGCACGATGAGGCCACCGGCCAGCGAATCCACGGTGAACAGAGCGGAAAGGCGGAGCACAATACCGCGTGAGGCGCCGAGCGGCGGCAACAGCCGTCTCCCCGTGGCGCGCTCGACATCCACCCGCGGGACTTCGACAGCCGGCGACAGGCGTGCCTCCAGCAGGGCAACCGCGAGCGCCGCCACGGTATAGACCACGAACAGCAACCGGATTCCCGCGGCCTGGGCTACACCCAGATGCGTCAGGAGGTCGGGCACCCCGGCGAAGAGTGCCCCACAGGCTCCGGAGAACGACGCCACCAGATTGTATCGGGCGAAGATATCGGTACGCCGATCCGGCGCGCAGGTGAGCGGCAGCATGGCCTGCTCAATCGGCAGGAACGGCGCGGTCTCCGAAGCGGTGGTGCCGAGCGTGCCGAAAAACGCGGCCACCAGGAGCAGTGGAAAGACGGTGATCAGCCCGAAAATCAGGCCGGTAGCGCCCATGAGCACAGACAGCACGATCAGCGTACGGCGGCGCCCCCAACGATCGGCGTTGAGCCCAATCACGTAGGTGCTGCAAAAGTCGCCGATCAACGATACGGTGATGATCACCCCGACCGCCGCCGGCGATAGCCCCGCGCTTGTGAGCGCCACGCCAAGCGCCACGGCCAGTAACCCATATGCGAATTGCCGGAGTCCACGGGCAGTCAGGATCAGTTTGGCGTCCGGACTGAACGGCGCTCGCTGAACTACCGCGGCGTCAGCAACCATGGCGCACGCGGCCACCAGACACCATCACCGGCGTCCGAGTCTCAGATAATGACGTGCCCGCGGCTCCGTCCGGCGTCACCGAGGCCGCCGCCAACCCGTTACATCCCCTGCCGATCTGTCCCCTGCTTCGGCCAAAACCCGAACATGGTCTGGCTCCATCCCACCGTGGCGCGGCTCAATGGCGCGCCGCGTTTCGCGGGCCGCGCGGGGTGGTACGGCGGCGGATACGCAAGGGCTCAGGTCCTTCAGTACCGAGATTCAGGGCCGGCTCATACTCGCTCGCCTGATGGAGCGCAAAGACCTTTTCCTCGAAGTCCTCCAGCAGCCGCTCGCTCCGCTCAATCCAGGTCGCGGCATCCTCACGGCGCGCCGCTTCATACCAGTCACGCGCCACGACGCGCTCGTACCAGCGTTTCATCTTATCGA
>JAQBPC010000189.1 GCA_028287725.1 Chloroflexota bacterium
GGCCCGGCCATCGAGACGTTCGATCTGACCAAGAGCTATGGCCAGATGCTGGCCGTCGATCACCTCAGCTTCTCGGTGGATCGCGGCGAGATTTTTGGCTTCCTGGGTCCGAACGGCGCCGGGAAGACTACTACGATGCGCATGCTGCTTGGGCTGATCCGCCCCACCTCCGGTACCGCGCGCGTGCTGATCATGGATATCGTCTCCCAATTGCCGACGATTCTCAAGCGGACCGGCGCGATCATCGAGAACCCCACGTTCTACCCCTACCTTTCCGGGCGCGATAACTTGCGGGCGATGGCCAAGCTCACCGGCACGCCGGAGGCGCGCGTTCCACAGGTGCTGGATCTGATGGAGCTGACATCCGCCGCCGGGAAGCAGTTCAAGGCGTACTCGCTCGGCATGAAGCAGCGGCTGGCCGTGGGCGCGGCCATGTTGCATAGCCCCGACTTGCTGATCCTCGACGAGCCGGCGAACGGGCTGGACCCCGCGGGAATCGTCGAGATGCGCGATTTGATGAAGCGCCTCAAGGCGGAGGGCCATACCGTGCTCATCTCCAGCCACGTGCTGCACGAGATCGAGCAGATCTGCGACCGCATCGCCATCCTGCATAAGGGCCGCGTGGTCGTGCAGGGGCGCGTCGCCGACTTGCTTGGCGGCCGCGACGTGCTGGAGGTGCAGGTGGCGCCGCTGGCGGAGGCGGAACGCGTGCTGCGCGAGGCCTCGTTCGGCGAGGTCACACGCGACGGCGACCATTTGCTGGTGGCCGCGCCTCCGTCCCGTGCCGCCGACCTGACCCGGGTGCTGGCCGAGCACGGCATCTATCTCTCCGGGCTACGCGCCCAGGAGCAGAGCCTCGAGCGATACTTCCTTAACGTGACGGGAGAAGGACAATGAGTGCATACCTCTCGTTTGAGTGGCTGAAGTTCGGCAAGCGTTGGATGCCGCGCGTGATCGTGGTCTTGCTTGTCGGCCTGACCGTGCTCGCCTTCTGGGGCCAGGGCACGCGTGAAGGAGGTCGCGCCGACCTGTTCCTGCCGCGAGGCTGGCTGGCCGCTCTCTCGTTTGCCTCGTTCTTCGCACCGTTCTTCTGGCCGGTGTTGGGCGGCAGCTGGGCCGGGAACGAATATGGCTGGGGAACGATCCGTGCGGTGTTGACGCGGCGCCCTAACCGCATCGAGCACGTACTCGCGGCGCTGGCGATCTTGCTCATCGGCGTTGCGATGGGGATTGTTGCCATTCTCGTCACCGGCAGCGTGGCGGGCATCGCGGTAACCGCCCTCACTGGGAATAACGTCTGGACCTCCGGCGTATGGAGCAATGACTTCCTCACCACACTGATCAAGGGAATCCTGACGGCCTGGTACGTCTCCGCCTTTTACCTGGTGCTGGCCTATGCCGCGGCGACGATCTTTCGCTCGGCCGCCGTGGGCATCGCCTTCGGCATCGGCAGCACCCTGGCGCAGTTCGTGCTGCGCGGCATCTTCTTCGACCTGGGCGGGGTATGGAAGGATATCGCGCTGCATTTCCCTGTCGTATATGCGAACAGCATGATCACGCAGGTCGTAGGTGGCCAGCTGGTCCCGGGCACGAGCCTGGCGAGGATAACCCCAGAGGATCCCAGCGCCGGGCAATCACTGGTGGCGCTGGCAATCTATGGAGCCATCTTCCTGGCGCTTGCACTGCTGGCCGTGCGCACTCGTGACGTAACGGCATAAGCGGCGCAAGCCGCTTCCAGGGCGCGGCCAGGTAATGTCGCATCGCTTGGCTGCATGGAAAACGGCACGTAAAATCGCGATCGCAGGGCTTAAGCGGCCTGAAGGCCACGGCTTGGCGAGGACTGTGAGAACACCCGCTGCGCGGGTACCCGGCCGTGAACGGCGTGGTTTCCAGATCGATCGCTGCGACCCTCCCTTTGGGCGGGCACCCCGTGGCGAGGAATGCGAGGCTCCCGGCATAAAAGCCAGAGTTGCCCGATGCGGCCAGCGACGCGGGGGCAACAGAATCACAGATGACGCAGATACCACAGAAGACACAGAATGATGGCTGCGGCGTACGTGGCGATTGCAACTGGTGTAGCGCGGTCATCTTCAGGTGTCAAGTGCGGGTAGCGGTTGGCTATCGACTTTTTGGCAAATGGTGTCGAGGTGCGTGGAAGTATTTTGAATCACGGATGACGCAGATGCCACGGCAGATACGGAATGATGGACGCGCCGCACGTGGTGATTGCCAAGTGATTGGTCTGGTTGCCTGAAGTTAGCAACTGCGGACGGGGGTGGACCATCGACTTTGTGGCAGATGGCGCCAACGAACGCGGCCAGCGAAGCGGATCCAAAGGAAGACCACAGCACCACCGAGCAGCACCTACCTACCATCGCGGCCAGCGAAGCGGATCCAAAAGAAAACAAAAGGACCACCGAGCACCGCAAGAAATCCAAACCACCACCGAGCACCGCCTATCCAATCCATAAACCGATTTCCTCTGCGATCCGTTCCATATCCTTGCCGTGACCTTCAGACCGCTGTTCCTCGAGCACCGGTGGAACCTTAGATATCCGGCTGCTATGGTCACATCAGTGACTTTGTTGAGCACGGTCAGCAGCTTGATGACGCGCTCTGCAAGATTATGGCTTGATTTGGGCTCCTTTAGGGCCTGAAGTGTTAGGAGAGGGCGATGGCGGCGGTGCGTGAGGCGACGGTCGCCCAGGTGGGCGACCTTCAAGATGACCAGATGAAGGCGGTGAAGGTGGGGGAAACCGATGTCTTGCTCTCTCGCCTCGATGGACAGTTCTACGCCATAGGCGCCACCTGCCCCCATCAGGGTGGGCCCCTCGCCGAGGGCGTGCTGCGCGGTGACCACGTGATGTGCCCGTGGCACCATTCCTGTTTCCGCCTCACCACCGGGGAGCTGCTGGAGCCGCCCGCGCTCGACCCTGTGCCGCGCTACACCGTACGCGTCGACGGCACCTCGGTGATCGTCAGGGTGCACGATGCGCAGCAGGACGGCACGCAACAGGTTTCGACTGGTGTTCGGGCCGCTCAGATCGGCGCCGCCGGAGCAGCGCGAGATACTCGGGTGTTCGCCATTCTTGGCGGCGGAGCCGCGGGCTACGCGGCGGCGGACCTGCTGCGCTCCGAGGGGTTTGCCGGACGCGTGGTACTGATCACCCGCGAGCAGGACCTGCCGTATGACCGCACCGTGCTCAGCAAGGATTTTTTGGCCGGCACTGCCCAGGCGGATAGCCTCCCGCTCCGTGACGAGCAGTACTACGCCGATCGCGGCATCGAGACGATGCGCGGCCGCGAGGTGGGGTCCGTGGACCCCACGCAGCGACTTATCACCTTCGCCGCCGGCGAGTCGATGACCTATAGCACGTTGCTCCTGGCTACCGGTAGTGAGCCGCGCACCCTGGCGGGACCGGGCGCCGACCTGGAGAACCTCTTCTACCTGCGCAGCATGGCCGATGCAAAGCGGATCGTGGAGCGAGCGGGCGCGGTGAAGGAGGCAGTGGTCATCGGCGCCAGTTTCATTGGCATGGAGACGGCGGCAAGCCTGACCACGCGCGGCTTGCACGTGACGGTGGTGGCGCCGCAGTCGACGCCGTTCGAGCAAACGCTGGGAACGCAAGTGGGAAGCACCGTTCGAGCGATCCACGCGGAGAAAGGGGTCACCTTCCGGCTGGGCAGGCAAGTGGCACGCCTGGAAGGGCCGGGCAGCGTGGAGGCGGTGGTGCTGGATAGCGGCGAGCGGCTCCCTGCTGAGCTGGTGATCGCCGGTCTGGGCGTGAGGCCGGCTACATCATACCTGCAAGGTGTGCCACTGCTGAAGGACGGCAGTGTGCTGGTCGACAGCACGATGCTGGTGACGCAGGGATTGTACGCGGCGGGCGACATCGCCACATTCCCGCTTCATGGCACCGGAGAGCTGGCGCGGGTGGAGCACTGGCGAGTTGCGGAGCAGCACGGTCGTACCGCCGCTCGCGCCATGCTGGGCCTAAGCGCCTCCTATAATGAGATGCCGTTCTTCTGGACCCAGCAGTTTGATACACCGATCAACTACGTGGGGCGGTCCAATGGCTGGAACGATATCTTTTTCTGGGGCGAAATTTCTAAACGCGAGTTCGTTGCCTTCTATATAAAGGACACCCGCGTCGCCGCGGCCTCCGGCATCGGGCGGGATCGCGATATGGCGGCGATCGAGGAGCTTCTCTGGACGGACCGCATGCCCGCCCCCGATACGCTGCGCGGGAAGGAGCAGGACCTGGCGGCGCTGGTCGAGCGGGGCCGTTGATCGAGAACCCCCCTTTCCTGCTTGTCCAGGAAAGGGGGGAACATCGGAAACGCGTGGTGTACGGAAAGCTCGTTTACTGGATTGAATCGGTTATCCCGAAGATGGCGCCCTGTGGATCGGTGGCAACGACAAACCGGCCAGTAGGGATGGGCATAGGACCGGCCAGCACTTGTCCGCCAAGCGCCTTGATCTGCTCGGCTGAGGGATCGACGTTCTCTACCTGGAAGTACACCAGCCAGTGGGGTGGCACGTTTGCCGGGACCATCGGTTGCATATCCATGCCGCCGGCGAAGGTGGCGCCGTCGAGCTTCCACATGGTGTACTCAGGCCCCCCAGGGCCCATCGACATGGTTTCTTCATTCCAGCCGAATACCTGTTTGTAGAACTGCTTGGCCTTGGCGATGTCGCGCGACTGCATCTCGACCCAGGACACACTGCCGACCTCTTGCCAAATGCCGAAGCCACGGTGCGTGCCGGCTTGCCAGAGGCCGGCGTAGGCGCCGGTCGAATCCTTGAATATGCACATGCGGCCCGCGCCGCCCGGGACGTCA
>JAQBPC010000224.1 GCA_028287725.1 Chloroflexota bacterium
GGGTTGTGATCGCCGCTGGCATCAGCGTACGCACACACGCGCTCGGCCGTTACCTCCACATCGAACGACGGCAAAGCCTCACCGGCATGGGGAAGCACAAGGTGCTCAGCCATTGGCGGCGCCTCCCGTGGCAAGCGGCACCATCAACAGCATCGAGCCCTGCAGCGCCGCCGCTTCGTCGAGCTCCATCGACACTTCGAGCGTAAGGGCGGCAAAGCCGCGGCGCTCCGACCTGCTCTGCACCCAGAGCCGCGCCGTTACGTTCGAGCCGACCGGCACCGGCCGTAGACTCGTTAGCTGCTGCGTGAGATGAAGCGCGCCAGGATGACGTGCCAGCAGATCCGCTAGGCTGCGCATGGCCAGCGCCAGCACCGCCAACGGCGGTACTACAGCCGATGCCCCCTGGTAGGCGGGGAATGGATCTTCTACCGCCGAGAGATACGCAGCAATGGTTTCACCGTCAAGGTGCAGCACTTGGAGTGGGAACTGGTAACCCACCTGGATCGCCGTAAGGTCGGTCATCAGTCCAGCTCTCCCATAGTGTCTCCCCAAGCCGCCCATGCACTCGAACCGCGTACACGTTACTGCGTATCGGGCGTTGCGAATCTCAGGCCTGGCACGCCCACTACACTCGGCTGAAGGTACCAGTCGCCTGGTGGTAAATCAACACTGCCCGCCCGAAACGTTGAATAACCAGGCCATGGTCGGTAGTCGCCTCGCTCGTCGGCAACCCTAGAGTAGCGTGCGCCGTGTAGTACTTGAGAAATGGCGAGCGCAGATAATAGCCCGTGCCGATGTAGTACCGCCACTGCCGGCCGGCCGCATCAGTGCCCGAGAGGAACCGGAATGGGGAATCCTGGCTAAAATCGTCACTCGGGTACAAGCGTATCTCAAGGTCCTGGGGGATGCCGACGGGCGAGTGCCAGGTAAAGTTACCAAGGGCATAATTGAGCAGATTCCGGACGTCGGTGAAGCGGTCGCTCGTGCCCAGGATCACCGCTGCAATGTGTCGCCCACCGCGCTCCACGTAGAGAGCGCTGCAAAAGCCGGCGGCCGCGGTGTTTCCCGGCTTTGCCCCGAGCACGCCTGGGTACCACCACAGTGGCTCGTCGACATTTATCAGATTATGCACGTAATTGTTCGTCGTGCCAGGTATGGTGTACCGGCGGGTTCGTACGACCCTGCGGAACGTTTCGAAGCGCAGGTCCGCTCGCAGCACGAGTAAAAGATCGCGGGCGGAAGCGTAGTTTCCGTAACCATCCAGCCCATGCGGCGTCGTGAAATGTGAATTCGTGCAGCCTAGCTTTTGGCATCGTGCATTCATCTTTGCGACGAAGGCAGCCTCACTGCCCCCAACTGCCTCGGCAAGGGCCACCGACGCATCGTTCCCGGATGGCAGCAATAGGCCGTACAACAGATCTCGCAGGCTCAGATCTTCGCCCTGCCGCAGGTACATCGTGGACCCGCCGATGGTGGCAGCGTGATAAGTCGCCGTGGTCACGGTGTCCAGACGACCATGCTCCAACACCAGCAGGGCTGTCATGAGTTTTGTTGTGCTGGCCACGGGCAATCCCGCGCCGGCATTCACGGCATACAGCTCTTGAGCGGCGTCGAGATCATAGACGATAGCAGCATTGCCCAGCAGGGGCGGCGCCGGATATCGAGTATCGAGCGGGAGGCCTTTTGTGACGTGTGCCAGGACAGCGGAAGAGGAACAGACGGTGACCACGAGCGGCCCCAGGACCAAGAAACAAAGACATAAGCGAAGGATCCAGCGGAGATCGCGCCGCACCCGACCGCTCGCCACCCGCTACCTGCCTTCCAGCATTCCGACTAGTTTCAATAGCGTATCGTAGCAGAAACTAAAAGGGGCGAAAACTGGTGGATAGCTGGGCGCCGGCCTGCACTCCTGGAAGCACCGAGCCGGCGTACGAAGGACTATCTCGAGCTAGTGACCGTACCGCCCCGGAAGGCCGGTATTAGTATTCGAACGCGGGAATGTCGGAGTATCTTTGACGTTTATCAGATACTTGTGGAAGAAGTCCAGCACCTTAGCCTCGTAGGCGGCCGGTTGCGCGGTATATGCGCCTGCGTGACCACCTAACGGGGCCATCCAGAGGAACTTGTGACGCACCTTCGCGGCGTTATAGAGCGCTTGCGCATCCACGGCAGTGGTCGTGGGGTTGTCGTCGTGCGTGCTATGGATGATCAGTAGCGACTGTCCGGGCGCGAGGTTCTTGGCGCCGGCCAGCGCGCTGCGGGTGTCAGGCACACCACCTATTGTCGCGTCGATTGCCCACTGTGCGTCGGGCAGAAACGTGATGTGATGGCCAAGCAGCGTCGCCGCATGTGGTAGTGGTATCGAGGCGCCGAACACTTGAAGATGATTAAGCCTGTCGATCGTCGCATCCTGGGTTGCCCATGGGCTATCGGCAACGATGGCGACAATCTGAGATTCCCCACCGTAGTTCCCACCATCGCCACCGGCCGCGGCAATGATTACTCCTGCCCCGAACGAAACGCCTAAAACGCCATAGTGATGGTTACTGATTTGGGAAAGGGTGTCGAGATAGCTCACGGCCGCCTTCACGTCCTTTGGCTCATCAAGGCCGAGGCTAAACTCGCCACCGCTGTGCCCGGTGCCACGCAGGTCGATCATCAGAGCATTGACGCCATCGCGCACCAGGAAATTTGCGTATTTCAGCATCGAAGTGCGGTCGTCTTTCCAGCCCGGCACGAGAATCACCGTGGGGGCGGCGGGCTTGACCACATACAGCCAGCCCGAAATCGGGATGGGGTTATCGACCGTCGAACTGCTGAAGTTTATGCTGTCGTCGCTGGTGTAGAAATGAGCGTCGGCAGCGCGGATTCCGGCGATGATAGGAGCCGGTCCCAGCGGGTGTTGGTCGGCACGTAACATGAGCATGGCCCGAGCCATCGGCGTCACGACCCAGAGCGCGACCACCACTAAAACAAGGGCAGTTAGTAGGGATCGCAATCGCCGCATGACCGTATTTGACCTCCTGCCCGCACCGAAGGCCAAGCGACAGCCATGTGGTCGCCAAGGCCAGATCCCCGCACGTTGTACACTCACATGCGATGAAGCGTCAAGGTGACAGAAGGTAGTTATGAGGGTGATCGCCGGCTCCGCACGTGGGGTCACCTTAAAGGGACCACCTGACCCCGGTACTCGAGCGACCGCGGACAAAGTGCGCGGCGCCATCTTTAACGTTCTCGCGGCCCATGTCGCCGGCGACCGCGTCCTCGACCTGTACGCGGGGACGGGCGCCTTGGGCGTGGAGGCGCTGAGCAGGGACGCCGAGCAGGTCGATTTTATTGAGCGCCGCCACGCACTTTGTACGGTGATTCGAGAGAACTTGAAGCGAGCCCACGTTGAGGAGCGTGGTCATGTAATTCAAGGCTCGGTACACCAAGTGCTCTCGACACTCACTGGGCCGTATGATTTAATACTGGCGGACCCGCCTTATGCAGACGTGGATGGGCTCGCTCTGTTGGAATTGCCCACCCTGCACCGGCTGCTGGCACCGGGAGCCATCGTCGTGCTGGAACACAGTCCGCGCGTTGAGGTCACTGGCGACACCGGGCCACTTCGGTTCGTGCGAACACGCCGGTACGGTGATACCGCTGTTAGCTACTGGCAGCGCTGGGAAGAAGGGGGTACATCCTGACGCGCGCGATTTTTCCGGCAAGCTTTGACCCGATGACCAATGGCCACCTCGATATCGCCACGCGCGCGAGTACACTGTTCGACGAGTTGGTAATCGCCGTCTACAGAAGCCCCGACAAGCGTGTGCTGTTCTCGTGGGAAGACCGTATTGCGATGGCTCGTGAGTCTACCGCGCACCTGGTAAACACTCGAGTGGAGGGTTTCTCGGGCCTAATGGTAAACTATGCTATGCACGTCGGCGCGAACGTGATCGTGCGCGGCCTACGCGCCGGGTCTGACTTCGAAGGGGAGTTCCAGATGGCGCTGGCAAATCGTATGCTCGCGCCTCGTTTGGAAACAATCTGCTTGATCGGTAGTCAAAACCTTATGTTCATTAGCTCCAGCCGCATCAAGGAAATCGCGCTGCTGGGAGGCGATGTTTCCGGTCTGGTGCCGCCGCCGGTGGCAGAGCGCTTGGCGCTGCTTCCGTCGGCGAACATGGGCGCATCAGGCACGAGCTAGGCGGAAGGAGGCTGGTCCTATAGATATTCTACATTTGCTTGACCGGCTGGAAGATACCATCCGATCGGGATGGCACATGCCGGGAACCTCTCGCTGCATGGTCGACGAGACCGAGATGCAGGATATTGTTGAGAGCATTCGTGAAAACATTCCCGGGCAAATGCGTGAGGCGGAGGAAGTCACACGGGATCGCGACGAGATCCTTAATGAATCCAAAGCTGAAGCTGAGCGGCTCATTGCAGTTGCCCAAGCGCAGGCGCTTGAGTTGGTCCAAGAGCAGGGCCTCTATAAGACCGCCGAACGCGAGGCCCGCCGTATTATCGAGGAAGCAAATCAGCAGGCGAGCGAAACACGTGCGAGAGCAGACGAGTACGCCGTAGCCAGCCTTGAATCGCTGGAACGGCAGCTCGTCAACACGCTGAACACGGTGCGAAACGGCATTAGCTCACTGCGGGCTGACGCCGTGGCTGCTGAATAGCCGCCTCACTTATCCTGTTTTCCCTGGATCCTCCAGGAGGAACTTTGACATGCAAATAAACGTTGCCCAACTCCTTAAGTGGCCGGTGGGTACGACCCGCAGTTACCCCATCGACACGGACGAGCCCCTCATGCTCGACGATACGACCACGTTTACCCTCTCTGGTGGCAGGGTACGGCTGGACCGTATCGATAGTGGCATCCTCGCACGCGGTGATGTCGCCGGTAGCGTCGAGCTCGAATGTGGCAGATGTCTGGAAATGTTCCAGGCGCCAATCCAAGTGCACTTCGAGGAGGAATTTGCCCCATTGATCGAGGTAAATACGGGCGCTCTGCTTCCCCCACCTGAGGATGAGCTTATATTCACGATCGACCCGAACCACCTGCTCGATCTTTCAGAGGCGATACGCCAGAACACTATTGCTTCGCTGCCCATTCAGCCAATCTGCACGCCCACCTGCGCGGGACTCTGCGCTATCTGCGGTGGCAACCGAAACCTCAATCCTTGCACCTGCGCGGATGATGAGGGGGAGAACCGGCCCTTTGCGGCCTTGCGCAGTCTGCTACACTAGAAAGCTGATGCCGGGTTGGATCGCGGTTAGCCCTTGCCTGTCCGGCAACTGGGCGCTTACCCTCGAGTTGCGACCGGCAGCGACGCCGATGCTTTAATCACGCGCACGATCGCGCAGACAATCTGGAGGATTCATGCCAGCCGTACCGAAGAAACGAACCTCGCGCGCTCGGCAAGGTGACCGCAGGCAGCACCTGCGTATCAAGCTCAACGAGCTGAACCTTTGCCGCCAGTGCCGCCAGCCAAAAGTTCGACACCGCGTGTGCCCGACCTGCGGCACCTATAAGGGCCGAACATACATCGAATTCAAGGACAAGACGGCCGCGTCGGGCGGAGGCAACGCGTAGTGACGTGCATTGCGTCGTATCCTGGCCGCGCTCGCGTCCGTAGACGCGGGGCTATTCGCTAGGTGGCACGGCGCACAGCGTTGCTCTTTCCAGGCCAGGCGTCCCAGCAAGTAGGTATGGGGCGCCTGGCCTATGTGCGTTTCGCAGCAGCCCGCGCCGTATTCGACCGCGTCGACGCGGCACTCGGTATGGCGATCAGCGCCGCATGCTTCGAAGGACCCGCGGAACTCCTTCAAGAAACCCGTTGGCAGCAGCCGGCAGTGTTCGCTTGCAGCGTGGCCCTCTATGAAGCCTGGAGGGAGGGCGTAGACGACACGATCGTGTGCGCCGCGGGACATAGCCTGGGAGAATTCGGTGCGCTGGTCGCCGCCGGCGCCCTTGAGCTGGAGGATGCGGCGCGCCTCGTTGCCCTGCGCGGCAGCTTAATGCAGGAGGCATCCGATAGCCTCCCCGGTGGGATGAGCGCCATCATTGGGCTCGATCGCGAGACAGTCGCAACAATTTGCCATGAGGCGTCCCGCCCAGATGAGGGTCTGGCGGAGATCGTCGTGCTGGCCAATGATAATGCGCCCGAGCAGCAGGTAATATCCGGGGGCCTGCCCGCTCTCGAACGCGCCACGGTCGCCGCACGCGCGCGCGGTGCGCGGCGGGTTATCCCATTGAAGGTCGCTGGGGCGTTCCACTCTCCGCTCATTGAGAGCGCCGTAGAGCGGCTCGCCGAAGCGCTCGACCGCGCGCCGTTGGCGCGGTGCGCCTTTCCGGTGATAGCGAACAGCACGTGTGAGCTGCTGAGCGAACCCGCCGCGGTGCGCGCCGAGCTTATCCGCCAGGGGACCTCGCCGGTTCGCTGGGTGGA
>JAQBPC010000228.1 GCA_028287725.1 Chloroflexota bacterium
TTCCAGAGCTTTGATATGGGCTATGCCTCGGCGATGAGCTGGCTCCTGTTTTTGATGATTGCCATCTGCACTGCCGTTCTGCTTCTGGCGTCGCGCCGTTGGACCTACTATGAGCGCTAGCAAGGAACCTCGATGGCAGTGACAGGACTGCAGACAACTCAACAGGTCGACCTGGCCAACGCGCATTCGCGCATGATGGCGAAACGACGCGTAAAACGAGGCTTCACGTACCTGGGCGTGACGCTGGTCGTAGCGCTGGTCGTGATCCCGTTCTTATGGATGATCGTCACGTCGCTCAAGAGCCCAGAAGACCTGACTGCCCATCCACTCAGCTGGCTGCCCAACAGGCTGTACCTGCAGAATTACCCGGATGCATTGAGCATCATTCCCTACATGCAGTATCTGGGAAATACGATGCTCATCTGCATTCCCAACGTGCTGGGAACATTGATCTCTTGCTCCCTCGCCGCATACTCGCTGGCGTGCGTACGCTGGCCCGGGCGTGGCTTCTCTTTCGGCCTGGTATTGAGCACCATGATGCTTCCGTATCCCGTAACCATCATTCCTCTCTATTTGGTGTTCCGCCATCTTGGTTGGATCGACATTGCCAGCGGTTATCTCCCGCTAACGATCCCGGCGTTTTTCGGCGCACCCTTTTTCATCTTTCTGTTACGGCAGTTCTTCGCCAGTATTCCAACGGAGTTGTCGGAAGCGGCCAAGGTAGATGGCGCCTCGGAACTTCGCATATACGCGCAAATCATGCTGCCGCTTGCCCGCCCGGCCCTGGCCACGACCGCCCTGCTTACCTTTCTCTACACGTACACCGACTTTCTGAATCCCCTAATTTACATTAGCGATCCAAGTCGCTTCACGCTTTCGCTCGGTCTATTGGGGTATTTCAGCCAGCATGGCGCGTCCTGGGGTCCACTGATGGCCGCCGCTGCCCTGTTTACGATTCCGACCGCAGTACTTTTCCTCTTCGCGCAGCGCAGTTTCATTCAGGGGATTGCCACCAGCGGCCTGAAAGGCTGACCTGGAGCACAGGGCGCCTCGGTTACTTCAAACTCGCTGCGCTAAGCAAAAATGAGTATGTTGAAGTCGGATAGTCTTCCACCAGTTGGGGAACGCAACCCTCGCCAACTGGTCTGCAGCACTAAACATACGCAGTTCCTGCAACTGCCATAAGGAGAAGCGATGAACGTTCATGGACTTCACCATGTGACTGCGGTTACCGGACACGCCCCCCACAATGTGACTTTCTATACCGAAGTGCTCGGCCTGCGGTTGGTCAAAAAGACTGTCAATCAGGACGATTTATCTGCCTACCACCTGTTTTATGGGGACGAGGCCGGCCATCCGGGGACAGAGATTACCTTCTTCGACTGGCCCGACGTCGCGCAAACACGACCAGGGATCGGTACGATAGCTGCGATTGGCTTGCGCGTCCCCGGAACGGCGCTCGAATATTGGGTCCAGCGCTTCGACACCGTTGGAGTACCGCATGAGGTGATAGCGGAGCGCGCCGGTCGCCGTACTCTTGCCTTCGCGGATCCCGAGGGGCAGCGACTTCAGCTCATCGATGACGGAGGCATGCCAGGTGGCACTCCCTGGTCGAAGAGCCCGGTTCCACAGGCGATGGCCATTCGCGGCCTGGGCTCCGTTACGTTAACTGTCGGACGTACCGAACCTACGGTCTGGGTTTTGACCGAAGTGCTCGGCTTCCGGCTTGCGGGCGAGTATGTCGCGCCGGAAGATGGACAACAGGTGCTCGTCTATGCGGTCGACGAAGGCGGACCCGGGACCGAAGTACACGTAGCGGCACGTCCCGGGCTTCAACGCGGTCAGGTTGGCATTGGCGGCGTGCACCACGTTGCCTTTCGCACGCCGGATGACAAGGAACATGCAGCATGGCAGCGCCGGCTCGCAGAGGCTGGGCTAGGAGTTACGCCGGTAATCGATCGCTACTACTTCCGTTCGCTGTACTTCCGCGAGCCAGGCGGCATTCTCTTCGAAGTAGCGACAGACGGTCCAGGCTTCACCGCGGATGAGGATGCAGAGCATCTTGGTGAGCAGTTGGCGTTGCCGCCATTCCTCGAGGCCAGGCGCGCGGAGATCGAGGCAGGATTACGCCCTCTGCCGCCGGTCGTGAACGCTGGGGCCGGAATCGAAGTGCCTACAGTTGAGGGTGTTGCGAAAGCGTAAGCACGGGCCTACAGCTCTAATCGTTATGGGCCGGCGCCCACCGTGTAAGTGTACGGAAGTGCGGCGAGCTCGTCGCCACTCCCCGTAACTGCGAACTGGCCCTGTGCTGGAATAAGGCTTGTGCTGATCGTATCCACGTACAGTCGGCCAGCAACCAACGTTCCCGGCGCTACGTTGGGGGTGATTGCCACATGGATCGTGCCTGATTGACCCGGATCCAGTACGAGCGGCGAATATGCTTGTGCAAGACCGAGGTGATATGTATAGTAGTCGCCCGTGTCGGAGCTGATCGCTGAGTCGAACTGAGCCACACGGATTGTCGCGAAAACATTGCCGCTAGTCAGGGCCGCGCCCCGATCGTTGTACGGTCCGACTTGACCGACTTCCGCCACCCAAAGTCCAGGAGCGACCTCGGGCGCCGAGACAGTTGCCTGCGCGGCGTAGTTCCCAGTTTTGGTGTCACGAAATGGAGTCCCCTCCACGTATGGAGATGAACTGGCGAGCGATGCGCCTGCGGTTTGGCCCGGGGCGCCACCTACTACACCGTTCGCATTGAATATTTCCAGACTGATTGGCACCGTCGGCGCGAGCGCCATCGCTCCAACGGAAAAGTCGGTCGTCTGCGGAGGCACATAGAATACCGGGCTGTGCTCTGT
>JAQBPC010000231.1 GCA_028287725.1 Chloroflexota bacterium
CTCCAGGCCGGCACCGGTCTCCCGGCCCAGGGTGCGGACTCGATCGATTTCCGGCTCGAGCAGGGGTGTACGCAGCAAAGCGAGCTCAGTTGCGCAGAGTTGCGCGCCCTCCATCGCCATATCAGTCCCCAAGCGGCTCACGCCCCGTGACTGGATAGCCTGGCCGAGCCAATCCTCAAACCAAGGCCTGCTTTCGGCATGCCAGTCGCCCGGTGGTAGCTCTTCGGTTAACAGCCGCCGTTCTTCTATATTGTTGGTCAGCAGGTGAAATCCGTCGGCGTCAAAGAGCACCGCGCCGACGCCCGCCTCCAGCGAGATTGCGATATGGAATCGTGCACCGGCGGTCGCCCATGCAATGTTGCTGGTCCGGCACAGCAATATTGCGTCGAGCCCAAGTTTGGACCGAAGTTGTTCGAGTCGCAGTCGCTTGATCGCGAGTTCGTCGGTTCGATCTTCCACCGGTCACTCCCTTATCGACGACACTTGCCCGTGTCCGGGTCACATTCAGGGATGGTACCAGCAAGGGCCCGGCATCGTGCCGCTAAGAAAGTTGTCTCAAGAAGCACGAAGTCCAGGAGGATAAAAACCACGCACTTCACGATGGGGAGACTCACACACGTCGAGCCCGGGGCTGCAGGCCGCTGATGCCTAGCAGATATTGTCTAAGTACTTAGATTGGTTCAGTCTCGGTCGCCTGCCCTCGGTGCGACTCGTTTGACGCGCCACTCAATGGGAACGGCCCGCTGACGGTGAAAGCTAGCTGGAAACCGGCTCTTCATTCCGCAAAAGAGCGACCAGTCCTCTTAAGGCCGTGAGGTAGCTGACCCAGCCAAAGCCGACGACTTGCGCGCGCGTCGCAGGAGAAATGACCGAGTGCCGCCGCCATTCTTCTCGCGCATAGATATTCGATAGATGCACTTCAATGACGGGAAACGGCATGGACTTGACCGTGTCGTGCAGGCTGACACTGCTATGCGTCAGCCCACCCGGATTCAGCAGGGCGCCGGCAGCGCTCGTGCGATTTTCTTGCAGGAAGTCAATCAGGGCGCCTTCGTGATTCGACTGGAAGCAGGTTACCGTGCACCCCAACACATCGGCCTCTTCATGGAGCCGCTGGTGTATTTGCTCGAGCGTTGCGGTGCCATAGATCGATGGCTCACGCAGGCCGAGGAGATTGAGGTTAGGTCCACTCGCTACCAAAATGTTCACGTCGAATTTCCTTCCTGTCGCAGTGTACGTCGGCGCTTCCATTTCGGATCATACCTTTCGGGATACGTTACTGACCGGCCTGGTCCGTATTGACATTCACTTACGCTGCAATGCGGTCGCACAATAACGGTAGGTGATGTGGTATCGTCACGTTCAGCAGCATTGGCGGCTCCGGCCCATCCCACGGAGCAAAAGGGAGCGGGGAATAGAGTTGCGACCATGTACAAATTGCCGCAGTCTTGACACGGCTGCAATGTCCACGGGTTTCTTGCCTAAAATTGCCTCGATCTTTGGATCCAATCCCGCGCTCGTCGCTTACGTGTGCCGAAATTGTCGCCATGTCGACGTATGGCTGGACGAAGCGGCCTCGCTGCCTGAGGAGGACGTACAACAGACCGCCGAGCTGTCGCCCGCTTAGCGGAGCTACCGTCGACAATCGATCGCCTGAACCGCCAGGAGCTAACGGCTATTAGTCCTTAGCTAGCTCAAGGAAGCTGACGCCGAGCGGCGGTAACGTCAGTACAATAGCCTGTTCGCGATCGTGAATACGGGCCGGTTGTGAAACAAAGAACCCTTCGTTGATCACGCCGCTTCCCCCGTACTGCCGAGCATCGCTGTTTAGAATTTCCCGGTAGCGGCCCGCGACGGGAACGCCAACGGTGTACCCATCGCGGACCACCGGAGTGAAGTTGCACGCAATTATCACAAACGGTCGTGCTGCATCGGCCCGTTGCTGCAACTGCTGGCTAGCTGGAGCACCGGCCACATTGTCCCTTACGACTCCGGAGGTCGCGCCGTCGCGGGCGCCCGGCACTGCATAGCCGGGCTCGATGCTGCCGATCGCCGGCAAGGACTGGTCCGGCTCGCCGCGCCGCATCATGATCAAGATGCTGTTATTGACGTCCTTATTATCGATCCACTCAAAGCCAATCGGGTCGTAGTCGAGGGTGTACAGCTCGGGGCGGCTCTTGTATACCGAGTTCAACTCTCGAGCCCATAGTTGCATTCCGCTGTGCGCTGGATACTGCAGGAGGTCCCATCGCAGAGAGGTTGCATAGTTCCATTCGGACGTTTGCCCGAACTCGCCGCCCATAAACAGCAGCTTCTTGCCTGGATGCGCCCACATGTAACCAAGCAGCAGCCGAAGTGTCGCGAACTTTTGCCACTCATCGCCGGGCGCCTTGTACACCAGCGGGCTTTTGCCATGTACGACTTCGTCGTGGGAAAGCGGCAGCAGAAAGTTTTCGGAATAGTTATAGAGCATGGAAAACGTTATCGAGTTGTGGATAAATCGCCGGTGGATCGGATCGGCCTTGATGTATTCCAGCGTGTCGTGCATCCAGCCCATGTTCCACTTCAGGGTGAAGCCGAGACCGCCAAGGTATACGGGACCCGTGACTCTCGGCCACGAAGTTGATTCCTCGGCCATGGTGATCGCACCGGGAAATCTCTCCTGCACGAGACCGTTGAATCGGCGCAGGAATTCTATTGCCTCCAGATTCTCACGGCCGCCGTATTTGTTTCGCACCCAGGCTCCTGGGGGCCGCTGGTGGTCGAGGTACAGCATCGACGCGACGGCATCAACCCTGAGGCCGTCGATATGGTACTGCTGCAGCCAGAACACCGCGTTTGAGAGCAGGAAGCTCTGTACCTCGCCGCGGCCGTAGTTGAACACGAACGTGCCCCAGTCAAAGTGCTCGCCCTGGCGGGGGTCTGCGTGCTCGTAAATATGCGCGCCATCGAAGAAACCGAGTCCCTGTTCTTCCTTGGCGAAGTGAGAGGGCACCCAATCAAGAAACACGCCGATGTCATGCAGGTGGCAATAATCCACGAAGTACATAAAGTCCTGCGGCGTGCCGAACCTGCTCGTCACCGCGTAATAGCCAGTCGTCTGGTAGCCCCAGCTCACATCAAATGGGTGCTCCGTGATCGGCATCAACTCAATGTGTGAAAAACCCATGGATTTGACATAATCTACAAGTTGATGTGCAAGCTCGTGGTAGTTTAGGAACCCCCCGTCTTCCGAGCGGCGCCACGAGCCGAGATGCACCTCATAGATAGAAATCGCGCTCTCAAGGCTCGCGGACTGCTTTCGGCGCGTCATCCAGGTTTCGTCGCCCCATTCGTAGGTCTTGAGGTCGGCGACGATTGAAGCGGTTTGTGGTCGTAGCTCGGCAGAAAAGCCATAGGGATCAGCCTTGTCAACAACATAATCCGTGAACTTCGACTCGATGTGGAACTTATATCTGGCGCCAATTTCGACCTCCGGCACGAACAGCTCCCAGATGCCGCCATCTCCGCGCCGGCGTAGTGGGTACCTATTCGTATCCCAGTCGTTGAAGTCCCCAATCACGCTGAGCCAGCGAGCGTGCGGCGCCCAGACGGCAAAGTGCACCCCCGGTGTACCCGCGACTTTCCGAGGATGCGCTCCGAGCACCTCAAACGCCTGGACGTTATTCCCTTCGGCAATTGTCAGCAGGTCTAGTGCGCTGATAAGCGGAGGGTATGCATATGGGTCATACGTTACCTGCGCGCTTCCGGCGCGCGTGATGCGGAGTTTATAGGGGAACACGTCGGTCGTGTCTGCAAACAAGCATTGGAAGATGCCGTCCGGCAGCACTGACTCCATGGGGCGTTCTTCGGCTTCCTGGTCGAATCGGATCACACTTACCGCGTCCGCGCCCGGAACGTAGGCCAGAATCCGCACGCCGCCTGCGGGGAGGACGTGCGGTCCAAGCATATCGATCAAGTTGCTGTCGCGTGCGTGCAGCAACGTTTTGATTTCGATGCCGACATCACTCATGCCAGTGCTCCGCTACAGCTTGAGAACTCCTGCTTATGGCGCAGTATACCCCCCGAAACGCATGAGCACTACTCCGGGCCCGGCGCGCATCGGTCGCGACGTTGCGCCACTTTATTGGCGGCCAAGCCTGGGTGTCCACAGTCAGCAGAGGTATTCAGCGTGAGACGCCGAAGGCACTAATTGTTGTGCTATGCTGTGCGTGATTCTTAAACGAATTTCCTCGATCGCGGCTGCATCGGGGAAATCAACTCAGTGCGGCCGTGATTGTGAGAGGAGCGGCAATGCCTACAGGCTCGTAAATGAGCTGCTCGCGAGAACGCCACTCGCACGGCAAAGGTCATTTGAGCGACTAGCAAAGGAACTCACGTGAAGATACGACGACCGTTGTTGATCGGCGCGCTGGCCATTGCCGGCGTTACCGGCATGGTGCCAGCAAGCCATTCTAGCGCACATTCAGCGTATCTCGTTATGCCCGCTCCGCAGAACGTTAACTTCACTGTTACGCGCTCTACCGACGCGGTGCAACCTGGAAGTGTTTCAGGAGCCACGTCAACAAATTACACCGACCGCACCATTGATAGGCCCGCGGATTCCGGCGGTGACCTGCCAAAGCGCCCAGCGATCCTGCAAGCTATGGCCAGCGGCGCTTCGGCAACTCCACTCTATCCGCCGATTCCAACATCTTCCGGACGGCCGGTAGCTACGGGCGGCATTCCAGCTCTCACTTCGTTCGACGGGCTGTCTCACGCCGATCAACGGCTTGCGGGAACCGGACCGTACATTAACACCCAGTTTAGTTTAGAGCCACCGGATCAAGCTCTATGCGTCGGAAGCGGATTCGTGCTGGAGAGCGTCAATAATGCACTCCAGGTGTTCAATTCACAAGGAGCGGCACTTACAACCCCTATCGCAAACAGCCAGTTCTTTGGTCTGACGCCAGAGATCGATCGGACTAAACAGCCACCAGTCGTTGGCGACTTTGTCAGTGATCCGAAGTGCCTCTTCGACCGTGCTACTGGGCGCTTTTTCCTGACTTTGCTCCAGCAGGACGCCGCACCTTCCGTTCGCTCGCACACCCTGATCGCGGTGAGTCAGACCAGCAATCCGACCGGCGCATGGTACAGCTATCGTTTTGACACCACCGATGATGGACTGAACGGTACTCCGAACAACGCCGGTTGCCCTTGCTTTGGTGATCAGCCGCTGATTGGTCTGGACTCGAACGGCCTTTACGTCACCACCAATGAGTTTGGCAACGGGTTTAACGGCGCCCAGGTCTACGCCGTGAGCAAGGCCCAGCTGGTGAATGGTACTTCGTCGATCACCGGTGAGCATTTCTACAATCTCTATCTGCCGGATGTAGGCAAGTATCCTCCAGCGAACGCGTATTCAATACAACCGGCAAACAAGCCGCAGGACCAGTTCAACTTCCAAGACAACCAGTCACAGGGTGGCCAAACTGGTGGCAACAATGACCGCAATGGCACCGAGTACTTCTTAAGTGCGTTGCAGTTTAGTGGCATTACGGACAATCGGATTGCGGTGTGGGCGTTGACGAATACCGCCTCGCTCAACGGCACGCCGCATCTATCGCTTCTTAACACCATCGTGAAAACCGAAGCCTACGGGCAACCGAGCAGTGTGACGCAGCCCGATGGTAGCCGCCCATTGAGCGACGCGTTCGGAGGTTTGCCCCTGCCGCAGATTCAAAGCAACGACGATCGCATGAATCAGGTGGTCTACGCAGGCGGTACGCTCTGGGGAGCCCTAAATACGGTAATCAATGACCTTAAGGGGAATCAACTGGTTGGGACCGCATATTTTGGCATCCAGCCATCCCTGGACGACAATACCCTCAAGGCGCGGGTGAGTGCGCAGGGCTACGTATCCGTGGCCGGCCAGAATGTGATCTTCCCCTCAATCGCGGTGAACAGCCGTGGCCGCGGCGTCATCGCCTTTAGCCTCGTTGGCCCAGGCTACTATCCAAGTGCCGCCTATGTCAGTATGAATTCCCAAGGTGATCTCGGTCCTATCCAAATTCTGGGCAAAGGAGTGGGACCGGAGGACGGTTTCACGGGGTACGCAGCCCTTGACCCGCAAGATGGCGGTGTCGCGCGTTGGGGTGACTACTCGGCGGCCGTTACCGACAGCCTTGGCACCTTCTGGTTGGCGAGCGAGTACATTCCTGGTACGCCCCGTACCTTCAACGCAAACTGGGGTACGCGCGTATCGCGTGTCCTCTTTTAAGGCGTAGTCTAAACGCTCATATCCAAGGAAAGGGGCGGGTCCTTCTCGGATCCGCCCCTTTGGTCACCTGAGATCAATCGCGCGGTCGGCTCGACTGTGCTCGCAACACCGCACACTGGCCCAAGCGTTCCGCCGTGCCGGACGCTGATTACGCCGGTTCAGTGGGGCCGCTTAATCTCAAAAAACGCCGGCTGGGTCAGGAACCACGAAGTGTGCTCCCACAGTGTCAACGCAGCGTCACCGCTGGGAACTTCCGAGATCACCGGACCGTAGAAGCCAATAGGCGAGTCGTCCGCGACCAGCCAGGGCACGCCAAAGGCACGATACCGCTCGACCGACTCAAGGTGTTCGGCTAGCACCTCCTCGTTTGTCGACTCGTCGGCAAGCGCGCGTTCCACCAAATCGGCGGGCAGCCCGGCTTCCGTGCATGCCTCGGCGATG
>JAQBPC010000101.1 GCA_028287725.1 Chloroflexota bacterium
ACCTCATCGTCATTTTTGACGATAAGATCGGCGGGCACCCGTATCGTGCCTATATCTGGGTCAACTGTCTCGACCACCAGCGCGTCGACTACTTCACGCGCGGCGTCAACAAGCACATCGCGAACGACACCGACCTCACCATCTCTACAGCGGACCGTAAAGCCGCGTCCTATGTCGCTCTCTCCCTGGGGAATGTGTTTAACATCCTCCACAATCATTGGAGCTACGCCCGGCTCTACGCCGTGTGGAAACATCACGGTACCCATAGTAAAACCCGCCGGCGCTTCGCTGTCTTCCAACGGGAGGGCAAATTCGCTTTCAATGAAGTCTGGTAGATCGTCGAGACGTTTCTCGTTTGCCCTTAAATGGACGCCATCCTCGCCGACACTTTGAATAAGACCTCTAGGTACCAGGATGTCGCGAGTAAGCAAGTGACCCTTGTGCACCACGATCGCCTGTACAGGGCCGCGCGGACCCAACTGTACGATTCGATCTACCGTGCCGACTTTTTGCCCATCAGCCGTATGAACCGGCGAACCAAGCTCAAATTCCATCACCTATGCCCCTTCCCAAGTATGGCCTCCCAGTTGGACTTGCCTACGCGGAGAACGATAGAGATGTGGACTGTGACCGCTTACCGGCACTTATGTGGCTGCGAGGCAAGAACCGACCATTAATGTTGAGTATGGCGCATCGATTGTTAGCAAGGTATACTCCTAAGGGTGTGAGGATCTTGCCCATTGTTGCTGCAATTCGGACGCTCACCTCTGACGGGACAGTTCGGAGACGAGTTGTTTCGCGCTAGTGCGGTAGTGAGACGCTTCCCCCATACGTTACTCACTCGGGGGATTTAACCCATCTATGACCGTCTCCAATATTTCCGCTTTCGCGCAACCCTACGAGACCGATGATCGGCCGAGGGAAGCGTGTGGTGTCTTTGGTATCTTCGCGCCTGGCGAGGATGTCGCGCGCGCCACGTATTTTGGCCTCTATTCACTTCAGCATCGCGGCCAGGAGAGCGCCGGCATTGCCGTGGGCGATGGCAAGGCGATCAGAGTGCTGCGTGAAATGGGCCTCGTCTCGCAGGTTTTTAGTGAGGCGCAGCTCGAGGACTTACACGGCATAGTGGCGATTGGCCATTGCCGCTATTCCACCACGGGATCGAGCCAACTCTGCAACGCCCAGCCAATGGTGATCGTCGACGACCCTGGTGCCCCACAAGAGGGTGAGCCGTTCACGCTCGCGCACAACGGCAACCTGGTCAACGTTGCTGAGCTCCAGGAAAGCCTCGAGGCATCAGGCGCAAAATTCATGTCGACCAGCGATAGCGAAGTCATAATCCAGCTGATTAAACGGACCAGCGGCAGGAGCTGGCACGAGCGTATTGCTCGAGCCCTTCCACGCCTCTCGGGTGCGTTCAGCCTGGTGCTGGCGTCTGCCAACGAGTTGTTTGCGGCACGCGATCCGTGGGGCATTCGCCCATTGTGCTTGGGGCGGATCGGGGAACGTTGGGTCGTTGCATCGGAATCGTGCGCGCTCGACACGGTTGGAGCAACCCTGGAGCGGGAAATAGCGCCTGGCGAGCTGATCCGAATCAATGAAGACGGCATAACGTCGCTGATGTACGCGGAGCCGGTGCCCAAATTATGTTCGTTTGAGTTCATCTACTTCGCACGCCCCGACAGCGTTATCGACGGCCTATCGGTCCACAGCGTTCGGGTTGCTTTAGGCCGTCAGCTTGCAACCGAGCACCCTGCCGATGCGGACATGGTTATGCCCGTTCCCGACTCCGCAATACCGATGGCTGTCGGATATGCGCGGCAGTCTGGCATCCCTTATGGTGATGGGCTGGTAAAGAATCGATATATCGGCAGAACGTTTATCTCACCGACTCAGTTCCAGCGCGACCGTGGCATTCAACTTAAGTTCAATCCACTCACTGCGGAATTGGAGGGGAAACGACTCGTTGTCATCGAGGACTCCCTGGTAAGAGGCACCACGAGCCGGCCGCTCGTCGCATTACTGCGTAAAGCCGGCGCCCGTGAAGTGCATCTCCGCATCGCATCACCGCCTTACCGGCACCCCTGTCATCTCGGGATGGACACTGGAAGACGCAGCGAGCTCATCGCAGCTCAGCATACCCTTGACGAGATCTTGCAGTTCACCGGTGCCGACTCGCTAAAATTCTTGAGTCTCGAGGGCCTTGCCACGGCGATAGGACGTCCTGCCGGCACCTCGTGCAGGGCCTGCCTGGACGGGAAGTATCCGATGCCGGTGCAAGAGGAACTGCAAGAGCTCTCCGTAGATTGAGCGTGAAGCTAGGCGGAGACGGAATGGACTTAACTGAGACACTTGCAAGCATGATTTCAGAGGACGGCCTCTCACTGGCTCTGATCGCCGGGCGCGACGGGTTGATGGTTGACGGCCAGAGTAGAGGTAGCGGCTATGATCTTCCGACAATTGCGGCGATGGCAGCCAGATCAATGGTTGACCTCGACCGTATGGGTAAGTCGGTCAACGGCGGCGCATTCAAAAGACTGCGCATGCACTTCGAGTCGTATCAGCTATTGATTGAGTCTGTCTCGGACATGGATCTACTTATAGCAGGTGTCGCCAGCGCCAGCGACGGCGAGCGCTTGTTAGACACAGTTGCGCGCTACAGAAATCAGCTGCAGCAACTACTCGGCGATATGTAGTGCGGTCAGCGTAACCAGGAAATCATTAGGGGTTAGACGTGTTGGACACACAAGACGCAGGCGATAAGACCATAAAGTCGCCCACGTCGTATGCTGCTGCCGGTGTGGATATTGGCGCCGGAGAGCGGGCCGTGGATCTCATGCGTCCGGCGATCGCGGGTGCGCAAAAGCTGGCGAACCGCTTTGGATCGTTTGGCGCCGCGGTGCCCTCGCCGGACGGCGATATGTTGCTGGTCAGCAGCGCCGACGGCGTCGGCACAAAACTTTGCCTTGCCCGTACGGATGCGGATTACGCGGGCCTTGGTCGGGATCTAGTCCATCACTGTATTAACGATATTCTCACTGCCGGCGCGCGCCCAATGTTCTTTCTCGATTATCTTGCGTTCGCCAAGCTGAATCCTGAGCGCGCTGCCACAATCGTGCATGGCATGTCTGCCGCGTGCAGCGCGCATGCTTGCGCATTGGTTGGCGGCGAAACCGCCGAGCTGCCTGATCTGTATCAAGACGACGCTTTGGACATCGCGGGGTTCATAGTCGGCGCCGTAGCCAAGGACTCGCTCATCGACGGAACTGCAATCCGGCGGGGTGACAAGCTCATCGGGCTTCCATCCGCTGGGCTGCATACGAACGGATACAGCCTGGCAAGGATGCTTCTCGCGGACCGCCTGGACGAGCCGTTTCAAGCTTCGAGCAGCCAACCAGGTG
>JAQBPC010000274.1 GCA_028287725.1 Chloroflexota bacterium
ACGAGTTGCGGTGTGAGTCTGCTGTCAGACTCCTTGCGTTATGCGCTCGACAACTGGGCGACGTTCACCGCCGCGGTGCAGGTGCAATTGCAGCTCAGTAGCCTGGCGCTGGCAATCGCCCTGGTGATCTCCGTGCCACTGGGCGTGCTGGCGGCGCGGAACCGTTGGGTCTCCTTGACCGCGGTCAATCTCTTTGGCACTGCGCGGGTGATTCCGAGCATCGCCATTCTCTTCCTTGCCTTGCCGTATCTCGGTCTGGGCTTTGAGCCTGCGCTCATTGCGCTTACCGTGCTCGCCTGCCCGCCCATACTGGTAAACACCAGTGCCGGGTTCAGCGGCGTGGATAGGGCCGTGGTGGAGGCCGCGACCGGCATGGGCATGAGCCCCTGGCAAGTGCTCCGCAAGGTGGAATTGCCGCTGGCGCTCCCCGTGGTGCTGGCCGGCATCCGTACCGCGACCGTCGAGGTGATTGCCAGCGCCACTTTGGCGACGTTCATCGGCGGGGGCGGATTGGGGGATTTTATCACGCAAGGATTCGCAACCAACGACACGCGACTCATGATAGTCGGCGCCGTCCCAGTTGCCGTACTAGCGCTCTGTGCCGAACTGCTCCTCGGCGGCTTACAGCGCGCGGTCACACCGGCCTAGCACGGAACGGGGAGATAACCATGGAATCGGCCCTGGTCGCAATCGCGCGTTACGGTCGCCGCCATTCGATTGCAGGTGGGGGCGGCTCAGGCGCGCCGGCGAGACAGGAACCGCATTGCCCTGCCTGGAGCGGCGAAGCGCCGGCGGCGCCGAGCACGCCAGGCTTGGCTGGAAGATTGCGGCATCCACAACGGGCGACCGCGTAACCCACGTAGCATAGGAGGCTCATGACATGACAACGGATCATAACGAGAACCTGCATACGCCTGCCCCGCGCCTATCACGACGCGAAGCGCTCATCCGAGTAACGTTGGGGGCAGGCGCCCTGACGGCCGCAGGCACGTTGGGCGCCGTGCCCGGTGCGCTCGCGGCTGCCACGGAGCGGCCCACCGCGGCCCCGAGCCTCAACGTGGGCGCCAAGGACTTCACCGAGGACCAACTTATCGGCCACATGTATACGTTGCTCCTCCAGCAGGCGGGTTTCTCGGTTACCGAACACTTCAATCTACCCACGTCGATCGCCCATAGCTCGCTGGTGCGGGGTGATATCGACCTCTACCCGGAATACACCGGCACCGGCCTGGTAGTCATCTTGAAGAGCACCGCGCCGAACAACGACGCCGCCTTCTACAAGGCAGTCGCCGCGGGCTACCAGCAGCGCTTCCACATCACGTGGCTCAAGCCCTCGCCGATGAACGACACGCAGGGCCTGGCGACCACGCAGGCCGTCTCCAAGAAGTTTGGTTTCACCACCATCTCCGGCATGGTCAAGCAGGCCCCGCAGTTACGCGCGATCATGAATAGCGAATTCCTCAACCGGCCCGACGGGCTGCCGGGGCTGAAGCGCGTCTACGGAAATTTCACTTTCAAGTCTCAGGTGATCGTGGCCGGCGCCGGCTCGCTGCGCTACGCGGCGCTCACGGCGGGACGTGGCGACGTGGTGGTGGCCTTCACTACCGATGGACCAATTGTTGGCGACCACCTGGTGCTGCTCGTCGACGACAAGCACTACGCACCGCCGGACCAGGTGGCGCCCGTGGTGCGCGACAGCGTGCTGCAGAAGTATCCTCAGATCAGCAGCGCGCTGAACAAGCTGGCGCCGACGCTTACCACCACGGCGATCACCAATCTCAACTATCAGGTCGATGGACTGCACAAGGACCTGGCTACCGTGGCGAAAACGTTCCTGCAACAGCATGGATTGCTGAAGCGGTAGAGGCCTAAGCATGCCTGCAGTCGCATTCGAACACGTCAGCAAACGCTACAGCACCGGTGAGCACGCGGCGGTCAAGGACTGCACGCTCCTTGTCGAGACGGGCGCCTTCGTGGTCCTGCTTGGCCCGTCAGGCTGTGGCAAGACTACCCTGCTCAAGATGGTCAATCGGCTGATAGAACCGTCTGAGGGGCGCATCACCGTTGATGGCGAGGATATCCACTCGCTGCCGGAAACGGCGCTACGCAGGCGCATCGGCTATGTGATCCAGCAGGTCGGGCTGTTCCCGCACATGAGCGTGGAACAGAATATCGCGGTCGTGCCACGGCTCCTGCACTGGCCGAAAGAGCGCACCAGCGAGCGCACCGATGCCCTGCTTGAGCTGGTCGGTCTTCCGCCGGACGAGTACCGCCGGCGCCGCCCGCGAGAGCTGTCCGGCGGCCAGCAGCAGCGGGTGGGCCTGGCACGTGCTATAGCCGCCGACCCGGCAATTCTCCTGATGGACGAGCCCTTCGGGGCGATAGATGCAATCACCCGCGCGCGCCTGCAGGACGAGCTGCTGCGCATCCAGGCGCAAGTGCGGAAGACGGTGCTGTTTGTCACCCACGACGTGGAGGAGGCGTTGCGTCTGGCGGACGTGCTGGTGGTAATGCGCGAGGGGCGAATTTTGCAAGCTGCGCACCCGCGCACGATCCTCAGCCAGCCGGCCGATCCCTTCGTTGCGGAGCTCGTGGGCGCCAGCGACCTGCTGCGCCGGCTCAGCCTTATTCCGATCGGCGAAACCATGCACCCGCTCCCTACCGGCAAACCCGCCGAATTGCCGATCATCGAGCGCCGGGAAAGTTTACGCGCCGCCCTCGCCAAGTTGCTCGACAGCGGCGGGCAGAGCCTGATCGTCGTCGACAGCGGGGTCCCGGCCGGCCTGATCGAATTATCGGACATTTATGCGGCAGCTCGACAGGCGCCTTCCGCGGAAGCGCTCCCGGCATGAGCTACATCCAGGCGCACCAGGACCAGGTACTACAGCTTTTCCTGCAGCATCTGCAATTGGCAGGTACCGCGCTTGGGCTGGCGTTGCTCATCGCCTTCCCGGTCAGCATCGTTATCGCGCGCTACCAGCACCTCTACGGCCCGGTCATCGGCGTGCTCGACGCCATTTACACCATCCCCAGCCTGGCGCTGCTGGCACTGCTGGTCCCGATCATTGGTATCGGCCGCACCCCGGCGCTGATCGCGCTCGTCGCCTACGCCCAGCTGATCCTGGTGCGAAACATCGTCACCGGGTTACGCGGCGTGAGTCCGGCGGTGGTCGAGGCGGCAACCGGCCTGGGCATGAACGAGGCACAGGCACTCTGGCGCGTGCGGCTGCCGCTGGCGTTGCCGGTGATTATCGCCGGGCTGCGCATCGCCACCGTGGCCGTGATCGGCATCGGCACGGTGGCAGCCTTCGTCGATGCGGGCGGCCTGGGGACGCTGCTGTTCAACGGGGTCAGCCAGAATGATCCCGCGCAAATCGAGGCAGGCGCGCTGGCCATCGCCGTCCTCGCGATAATGGCCGACCTGCTGTTGCGGCTGGTGGAATGGTGGGCCGGCCGGGCGGCGGGCGGCACGGCCTAGGACGGAGAGGGCGCGTGCCAGGTCTTGGTGCTGGTCGGTAAGGGACGCACGCCCCTGGAGCCCATGCACCAGGGAACGAGCGCGTCTTGGGGAGAGCGACAGAAAGTCTAGGAGAGTTCAATGGCCGAACCGAATCAAACACAGGGGCAGACGGAAAACAATCTTGAAGACGTTGCCCATTTTTACGGCCCGATGGTCACCGGAGTTACTGTCTCGCAGCAAGGCCGCGTCTTCGTGAGCTTTCCAAGCCGCAGCTTTGTGGAGTTCCCCAAAGCGGTCGATGAGGTCCATTACACGGTCGCGGAATTACGAGATGGCTACGAGGTACCCTATCCCAATCTTGATATCAATCAGGCAAAGAATGACCACGACCCCGAAGCCATGATTTCCGTGCAGAGTGTCGTCGTCGATGCTCAAGATCGCCTTTGGGCCCTCGACACTGGTCGTCCCGACTTCCAGCCTCCCTCCTATGGAGGGCCAAAGCTGATGGGCTTCGACCTTGGACAAAACCGCGCCTTCCAGACGATCCTGTTCCCACGGAATGTGGCCCTGCCCACCAGCTATCTCAATGACATGCGCTTTGATCTTCGGCGAGGCGGCGCGGGAGTGGCCTTCATCACGGACTCGTCCGACAACGGGCCAAACGCGATCATCGTGGTCGACCTGGCCACCGGAGTGAGCTGGCGCCGGCTGCACGACCATCCCTCAACAAAGGCGGAGCCGGACTTCACCCCGGTGATCGACGGCGAGCGCTTGATGGTACGGCCGGCAGGCGGCCCGCCCAGTCCACTGGCCATGGGCGCCGACGGGATCGCCTTCAACGCCGACGGGTCGCGCCTCTACTACAGCCCGCTCGCCGGCTGGCGCCTGTTCAGCGTGGATATCGACGCCCTGGTCAATCGCGATATTCCTGAAGAGCAGGTGGAGGCAACGGTGGTCGCCGAGGGGAGCAAGCCGGCATCGGATGGGCTGGAAAGCGATAGCCAAGACCGCCTGTACTTAGCCGACTACGAGGACCACGCGGTGGTACGCCGCACGTACGACGGGCAGTTCCAGACCGTGGCCCAGGATCCGCGGCTTGCCTGGCCGAATAGCTTAGCCGTGGCGAATGACGGCTACCTGTACATTACCGCCAATCAATATCACCAGCATGCGCGGTTCCATGGGGGCCTGGACCTGCGGCAGCCGCCGTACTACCTGTTCCGCGTACGTATTGACGCGCAGCCCGTGCTGCTCCGCCCGCATGAGCAGCAAAATACGGACCACTAACACATATCCCGAGGAAAAATCAAAGCAAGACGACGCGGAACCAGACCACGGGTGCTTATATAGCTAAGCACCCGTGGTCTGGTTCCGTTGCTCAGGGGCTTCTGCCGGCGACTATTGTCGCGGCGAATATCTCAGCGCAAAGCGCTGGCGGCTAGGACTTCGCTGATCCTACGGGACTGCGCTGCACTGCCGTTTTCGACAGAGTCTTAACAGTGGATAGCGCATGCTCCTCTTCCTGGAGATTCTCGTTGAGCAGTTTCCGTGCATCAGTCTTGCCGAGCTCGGTTGCCATACCGATGAGAGCCTCATAGGCACTGATTTCGTACCGCTCACTCTTGGCGCCGGCCCCCAAATTAAAGACGTCCAGCACCTCTGGGCTTGGCTTCTCCTTGGCAAAGGCCTTTTTCTCGTTGAGCAGCCCCTCGATACCGAGGCACTTTTCCGCCTTCGGCTTCATTCCAAGTCCGGCGAACACCTGGTCGAGACGCTTGATGTGCTCTTCGGTTTGCGTCATGTGACCCAAAAAGGCCTTCTTGATGGCGGGGTCGCTCGACTCTCCGGCCATTTCCTGTAAAGCGGTCACAAGTTTGTGCTCAGCGTAGTAAATATCCTGAAGCTCGTGCTCGAAAAGCTCATTGATACTGTTCATGCTAACTCCTCATTACTAATGGCCATGCGGGTCAGCGCCAGAGCAGCGCGACGTGGTAACCCATGTACTACAGTGGCCGGGAACAGGAAACGCGGGATCGGCCAGACGGCCAGGGGAGCCGCGAAATGTGACTAAGCCAGAGCGCGTGTGTTTCGCCTGTGCTTGCCGGCCCGCTGTGGATGTTATGCGGGCCGGCAACGGACGCGTGCAGCGGTGTGAACGGCGAGTTTGCGTCGTTTCGTCCTACTGTGGTCTGCCCCGACTTGAAGCCCGTGACGAGTATGTCGTCAGGCGCGCGGCAGACCCTTGCCCCAGTGGCGCTGCTGCGTTTTTAGAGGCGAACGCCACCATGGGCGCGAGTACTGCCACGGGTAGTTCGACCATTCGTGAGAAGACGCGCCAGTGCGATGAGCACGACAGCGCCTATCACTGCCACGACAACACTGCCAACGAAGCCGACACTCGTCGTGACGAACAGCCCCACAAGCCAGCCGCCAATGAACGCACCGACCAGCCCTAGAATCAGGTCACCTACCAGGCCGTAGCCCGCGCTCATAATGTTGCTGGCGATCCACCCTGCGATAAGCCCAACAGCTAACCACGCGATGAAATGCCCGGGATTGAGCCAGACTTCTGCGAGCATAGAGACCATTGAAGCAACCTCCTACGCTTAAAGCAAGCTATTGCCAAATGCCGATGTGAGTGAAAAGTACTTTTGCCCGAGCGCCGGCGCGGCACCAAACCACGCGGATCCAAGCCGCAACGCCAGGGGACCCGAGAGGAATGTCCACGGAAACCGGGCGCCATTCTCTAGCGCCTGCGCAGTCAGCGCGCGGACGATTGTTCTGTGGACCGGGTTTGCTCGTCACCTGCGCGATCCTTGGCACCGTTGATGCGATGCCAAGGATCGCCCGTCATACTCTGTAGATCTTCCGTCGCGTCGCGGAGTTTACCGTTTCGCGACTGCTCGTGACCTACTACCTTGGTGTCGTTCTCACCCGGCAAGGTGCCTAGTGAACGTTATGCACTACATAGACAATCGCAATCGCCAAGGCAGCGATAACCAAGACTGCTGCGACGGCCCACGTAAGGTTATTGCTGGCCGCGGCTCCGGCTCGCGAACTGTCGTCTACTTCGGTTACTGTGGGTGGGTTCACGTTGACTTGACTCATCGTTCCCTCCGTTTACTTGTTTTGCCGACCCTCGGGTCGGCCTATCTTCCGCTCATTGATGTCTCGGGACTGTCTTCAGTCGGCACCGCTAGGCGCCATATCTCCCTCGACATCAATCGTTATTGAACCTTTGCCTACCTTCTGTATTCTGGCAGAACGAACTCCACCGTAGATCACCTAGAGGAATGAACGCGGAGGAGAACTGTTCTAGTACGAAAGGTCGCCTCGACGGTAAGGCTTTTCTCTTCCTCCGAGGCTATGGCGTGCGGCTGCCCGCTGATTGTCACTGACCAGATGCCCGAGATCGCCCATCGCTTTCCCGGTGTGCCAGTTGTCGTCCCGAGCGATGTCGAAGGACTACGACGCCGGCTCGACGCCGCGCTCGGCGGAGATGTGCCGACACCTGCCCATGGTCAGATGGCCGACTACGACTGGAGTAACATTGCTTGCCGTTACATTAGTCTCTATCAGTCAGCACTGCGGCGCCTAGCGTAGTCGGCCGATATATTTGTGACTTGAGGATGCTTATAAACCAGAGCACTATGCCCAGCGAGATGTTGGCACTGCGCGAGCGCTTGCAGCACGTCTACTGGCTCGGTGGTGGCAGCGGCGGAGGTAAGTCAGTCATTGCTCGGCGCATCGCGGCCGACCACGGGTTGAAAGTCTACGCGACTGACGACGTGATGTCGGACCACGCCCGCCCCACCACAGACGAGGACGCGCCGTATCTCGCACAGTTCAAGTCCATGGATATGGACGAGCGCTGGGCAAAACGCAGTCCGGAAACCATGCTCGATACCTTTCACTGGTTCCGGGGCGAGGGGTTCAATTTGATCGTCGAGGACCTACTCACGCTCCCGTCGGAAACCGGCGTGATCGCCGAAGGCTTCCGGTTGCTGCCGGCGTTGGTCAAGCCACTCGTGGCGGATCTCCGCCACGTCGTGTGGCTGCTACCCACGTCTGAGTTCCGTCTGGCGGCGTTCGAGAGCCGAGGAACCACATGGGATATCCCAAATAAGACCTCAAACCCAGCGCAGGCCTATCGCAATCTGCTCGAGCGAGACCAGATGTTCACTGACCGGCTGCGCGAGGAGACCAAGCGATTCGGACTGCCCGCAATCGAAGTCGACACATCCATTAGCGAAGACGCATTAACGGAACTGGTGACGCGCTCCTTCGGACTCTGAGTTGCGTCCGAAGCACATGGTGGACCGTGCCATTTCGCCTCCGACTTTGATTGCCTCGCGGTTTATGGTTGAGCTTGTTTGGTTGAGACGGAGCCGCCCTGCAGGTTGGGGAGCGGCAGGCGAACGGTCACAGTGGTGCCGACACACGGCTCGCTGCTCATGGTGATGCTGCCGCCATGGTGCTCCACGATCTGGCGCACTCCAGCCAGCCCGACGCCACTACCCGTAATCCTGCCGACGTTGCTGGCGCGGTAGAAGCGCTCAAATACTTTTGGTACCTCCTCCGCCGGAATGCCGATGCCGTGGTCGGAAACCTGGATCACCGCCCAGATGCCGGCGCCATTCTCTTCAACGGCCAGCGCGAGGATAATCACATCACCACCAGGACTGTATTTGATGGCGTTTGCAAGCAAATTGGCAAGCGCCCGATACAGCCGTGCCCGATCGGCCGTGATAGACAGCGTGGAACAGTCGGTTTCCAGCTGCACGGCGTGGCGCGGGCTGGAATCTCCGTACTCGGAGACCAGATCAGCGAGCAGCGGAACGAGGTCGGTTGGTGCGAGATTCAGATCGAGGGGCTGGCCGATCTCCAGGCGACTGCCGTCGAGCAGCTCCGCGACTTGTTCAGTCATTCTCCGCGCAGCCTCGCTGATCATGGTGAGTCCCTCCATGATCTTCATGTCGTCGGCGCCCACTAGGCGCCGGGCGCGGCGAAGGAGCAACTGTGCGTGGCCCAGGATGGCCGTGAGCGGATTATTCAAGTCGTGGGAGACTATCGCCAAAAATTCATCCTTCTGCCGTTCCAGATCCTTGATTTTCGAAATATCCTGGAACACCAGCACGCCCCCGACACTATGGCCGTCCGCATCCCATAGGGGCGCGCTATTGGCCAGGATTGGCACGTCCCGTCCGTCCCCGGCATGGCGTACCACCAGCTGCGCACCATGGACCGCCTCGCGGTGGAACACCGCGCGGTACAGCGGCGTGTCCTGGCTTATAAGGGGAGAGCCATCGACATGCCGTGTGCCATACCGCACAAAGGTCTCATCCTCCGTTAGAGGCGCACGCAATCCGCTTATGTTCACCCCAAGCAGCTCGTGCGCTGCATGGTTCGCATGGAGGAAATGTCCTTGCGCGTCGGCGACCACCACCGCTTCGGGTAACACGTCGAGGACCTGCTGGAGGCGATCCCGCTCCGCCTGGGTGGCCTGGTGTGCCAGGGTTGCCTCGTGAACTGCCCGTTGCAGCGCGTACTGCGTATGGTCAAGCGCTTTGGCGACTTCGCCTGCTTGAGCGGCGCTCGCGCGTGCGACTCGCGCCTGTGCCATCGCCGCGGCGGCCTGCTGTTCGGATCGCAAGGTTGCCGCCAGGAGGGGCAGTAGCGCCCCAACCACCCGGATGTCGCCAGGCGATGGCTGCTCGCCGAACACCACCAGCACCGATCCGTCCGCGGCGGTAATGCCCATCGCCGGGGTCATCGTTGCGGTAGGGGGCAAGGGCAAGTCGCCGCGATGGATGTGGTTGGGAGCACACGCCGCGAGGAACGCGCGCCAGAGGCGCCCCTGAGGAAGGGTTTGCGGGAAACCCGGCGCCGGCAGGAGCACGCCGAGCTCGTGGTCCTGAATGAACAGGATCAGATCGGTGGCCCTGAGGTGCTGAGCAAGCGCGTGCATGGCCGCCGAACGCTGCGCCGCGTCGGCCATGCCGGCGAACAGCGCCAGGGTTGCGAGCAGGGGCTCCTCGGCGCTATTCAGGGATGAGGCAGACAACGGCGGTGCAGTTGTGGAATCCGCTGAACTGTCCGTGGGCTCGGGCGATCTGTCCATAGGTGTTACATCCGATATACGGTGTTGAACCCAATGCGTGCTCGAGTGCCCGTAACTCCAAGCCAAACGCCGCACCCAACCGCAGGCGGGTGGCGGCGCAATCAAACATGAACGCGACCAAGGGTCGATTACCCTGAAGCCCCTCGAGGGCAGCGCTCGCCGCACTCGCCGCGGCCTCAGCCGTCGACTGACTGGTGGTGCCCATGATACAAGCAGTAACGCCGGTCGGGACATCCGCGGCACACGACAGTGCGCCATTGCCTACTACGGCGAGTGGTACCCGAAGCTTGTATCCGGCACCCGTGTCGATGCCGACGACGTTATGGAGGAAGAAAGGTAGCGGGTCTGCCTCGTTAAGCTGCTGATCCGTCCGCTCCGCGTGCTCCTGGAGTACCTCGAGGGCGGGGGTGGCGTTGAAGCTGATGACCCGCATCGCTTCCGCCTCAGTCACGCGCATGCCCGCGCTCGCAGGCTGCCACCCATGACTGACGCCAATGCCAAGCGGCTTCGGCGACAAGATCTCCAGTGCGACCACCGCATCGCTCACGGCCTCCGTGCCATAGAACACGTGCGTATGCTCGAATCGCGCATCGTCTCCCGCGCCGCCCCCGAAGAACTGATACGTCCCATCGGTACGGAGCGTAAGCTGGTCGACGAGATCATCGGCATACCCGGCCAGGGCGTCCGTTAACACCAGTGCCGTGCGGAAGCGAGTGTCATGCGTTGCCATACCCTGAAATGAGCGCACGAGCTCCTCTGCCGCGCGCACCCGGTCCGTGCGCAAGCCGCGGCCGATCGCCGCGCTGAACTGTAGCTCGCTGGAGCGTAGGGCCACGGCGCAGGCCGACTGATCGAGGTTCCTGGTGGTGCTGAACTCACCCGAGGACGAGCAGCCGACGAGAAGCCGCGGCCGGCAAGCCATGTGGAGCGATGCTAACAGGTCGACGTAGTTGTAGCGTGGGGAGGCGAACAGGATGAGCGCATCGGGACTCTGGCCGTTCAGGCCTTGGGCAATCTGCGCACCGAGCGCCTGCCCGGCGGCGGCGCCATCAGGTAGGCACGTGTGTGCGATCGCGGACTCCGTCATAACCATCCCTTCATGGCGCTACGGATATCCATGTATCGCCACCAACAATCCTTCTAACCTGCGAACAATCCGGCTAAGTCGCGTTTGTCCTGCTGCCATTTCCGCCGGAATTCAGTCTACCACCGCTGTCCAGGGCCCGTGACATAAAAATCTTGATAGTATTTAGGGTAATCCATACGCTCGTTGGGCAACACTGTTGGATGTTGCGATCGCCCGGGCATCGGCGGTGAGAGGCTAGGACAGCGGCAAAGAGGGCGCTCTGATTACGGGACCCTACGGGAGCAGCGACTCGTAGTATCCCCCGGCGTTGGGGAGCGCGGTGGGAGTGGTTTTTACCGTGGCGCTGCCGCACGACTCCCGAATCATCAACGTCGTAGGGAGCACCTTCTTCACGGCCGGGCCGGCTTGCTTGTTGTTCATGCGTTGGAAGAGCAAATTAGCAGCCGTTTGCCCCAACGCGTAGCCAGGTTGGGCAACGGTGGTCAGGCCCGGATGGAACGCGGACGCCCAGGGAAAATCGTCGAATCCCACCACCGCCAGATCCTCCGGGCAGCGCAGACCGCACTGCGCCAGCGCGTTCATCATGCCGATGGTCACGAAGTTGTTCGTGCCGAATACCGCGGTGGGCGGCGGGCTGCTGCCAAGCAGGCGCATGCCCGCCGCGCGTCCATCCTCGATACTCGAGTGGCTCTCGAAGACGTACGCGGGATCAAACTCCAGCCCCGCCGCGGCAAGCGCGGCTTTATAGCCTTCCACACGTTCCTCGATGGCGCTCGAGTCCAAGCGTGCTTTCATGAGGGCGATACGCCGATGTCCCAGCCGAATAAGATGATTCACTATCTGGTAGGAAGCATCCACATTGTCGACGACCACCGCATCCGCTTCGATGCCCGGTATCCAGCGATCGACAAACACGACAGGGAAGCCGCCGGCAAGGAGCTCGCGTAGATAGTTCTGGTTACCGCCGGCCGGTGCCATGACGATGCCGTCGACGCGCTTTTCCAACAATACATTGAGATACAGGCGTTCCTTTTCGCCGTTCTCCTCCGTATTGCACAGGATAAGATTGCAATCCTGGCCGTAGGCGTATACCACGTCTTCCACGCCACGAACCACGTCGGGGAAGAACGGATTGGTGATGTCGGAGATCATCAGGCCGATGGTGCCGGTCTTGCTGCGCCGCAGACTGCGGGCAATTGCATCGCGCCGATAGCCCAGGCTGCTGATGGCATCGAACACCCGCTCCCTCGTCTGCGGCGCGACGGGGCGCGAGTCGTTGATGACGTGGGACACGGTCGCCGACGAGACACCGGCCTTCTTCGCGACGTCATGAATAGTGGGCACTGGCATCCCCCCTCCTGTTCAAACATACACTGGGCGAAGACGAGACCGCAACAGCCGTCATTGACAGCTATGCACTACGATGCTAGCATGGCAATCGATTACGGCAAACGATTACGGTAATCGTATACGTGGGGGCCGGATCTGGACTCATAGCGTAGGGGGATCTCGATGTCGAAGCCGACACTAAGCCGCCGCGACGCGTTAAAACTGGGTGCAGGTACCGTGGCGGCCCTGGCGGCCGTACCGGCGCCTAGCGCGCTAGCCTCAAGCCTCGGCCGCCTCGGGGGCGCCAAACCATCGCAGCTGCGCATTCTCTACACGACCGTCGAGGCCGACGTCGATGCCATCAAGCTGGTGATCCCGGACTTCAAGAAGGAACTCGGCATTGACCTCAAGCTGGACAGCATGCCCTATAACGCCCTGCAACAGAAGGTCTTCGCCGAGCTCGCTTCCTCCAGCTCGTATTACGACATCATCATCGTCGACACGCCCTGGATGCCGGCCCTAACCCATAAGATCCAGCCGCTGACAGACTATGTGCTGAATAAACAGCTTTCAGGTTCGCTCCTGGACTTGCAGGATTTCATCAGCAAGGTCTTTTACGACACCGCCGTCTATCATCCAGACCGATCCTATCTCCACTTCCCGTCCACGGGCACGATCGACCCGGCGGCGATCAAACATGCGGGCTTCGACATCTTCGGGCTGCCGATCCAGGCCAACGCGCTCACCATGTCGTATCGCAAAGACCTGTTTAACGACTCTGCGAATAAGGCCGCCTTCAAGAGCAAGTTTGGCCGCCCGCTCACTGTCCCGACCACCTGGAGCGAGTTCAAACAGGTCGCGACGTTCTTTACGCGCCCGGGCCAGCGGCTCTTTGGCACCACGCTGATGGCGGGCACCGGCGACTGGGCCACTGACGACTTCAAGTCGCTGCTGGCCTCGTGGGGCGGCGATGGACACCTGGTGAACGACAAGTTCCAGCCGGCCTTTAATTCCGCGGCCGGCGTTGCGGCGCTGACGTACTACGCCGATTTGATCAATACCAGCAAGGTCACGCCGCCCGGTGTTACCTCGTTTAGCTGGGATGAAGCCGCGTCCACCTTTGACGCCGGCCTGACCGCGATGAGCATGAACTACCACACTGAAGCGCTGAATTCCAATGTCAAAGGCACGCTGGATTACGCCATGGTGCCACACGGCGTGTCCGCCGGGCCGCACTTTGGCACGTGGATGCTGAGCGTGAACCCCTACTCCAAGAATCGCGAGTGGGCCTACCAGGGCATAGTCTGGCTCACGAGCCGGACCGCGCAAAGCAAGATGCTGCAGACGCAGCTCCATCCCACGCGCCACTCCGTCTATAAGGAAGCGCTCTCCTCACCGGTCACCAGCAAGTTTGGCTCGTTCTACAAGGTGCTGGAGGCATCGCTCAGCGTGGGCGTCGGACGCCCCCGACTGCGGAACTATGCCGACGTGGACCAGGCCGTGTGGGTTGCCGTGAACAATGCCGCGCGTGGGAGCGCCACGCCGAAGGCCGCATTGGCATCGGCAGCCTCGAAAGTCACGTCGCTTCTCCACCAGGCCGGCTACAAGTGAGCTGATTACGCGGACCGCACAACCACGAGGCGCGGCGGCGAACCGCGTGGTTGTGCGGTCCTCCCCTCGTATGCTCGGCGGAGTTCGGACAGAGGATCATCGCCCGCCGTTCTTGACGGCCAACCTTCGATAATCGTCGCTAGCCATGGCGCCTTGCGGGCCCGTGTCACCACCAAACCGACTCAGTCTGGATCAACATGGCTGTACTACGAGATACTCTTGGCCGATGGCGCGCGAGGCCTGCTCCCGGACTCGTGCTGCTCTCACCAGTGCTGGCTATCCTCGCGCTGATGACGATCGGCCCGGCTTTCTTCATCTTCGCGCGCAGTGTGTTCAATACCGATTTGATGAATCCCGGCAGCGGCCGGTTTGTCGGGCTCACCAATTACGCCAACGTGGTGACCAATCCCGACGTCTGGCATGACCTTGGGAACACCCTGCTCTTCGTCTGCGCGGCCGTGGCGCTTGAGCTGTGCTTCGGCTTGTTGCTGGCGATCTTGTTATCCCAAAAACTGCTGGAAAGCAACCTCGTGGCAGGGCTGCTCATCCTACCGATGGCTATGACCCCGGCCGTTTCCGCGCTGATCTGGCGCGAGCTGCTCGATCCAAACTTCGGCTGGGTCAGCTACTACCTGCAAGCCTGGCACGTCACCGCGGACCCGATAGCATGGCTCAGCAACACCAACACATCGTGGATCGCGCTGGTAGGCCTGAATGTGTGGCAGTGGACACCGTTTGTCGCGCTCATTCTGCTGGCCGGCTTGCAGGGCATCCCCCTCGAGCCCAAAGAGGCCGCGGCCGTGGACGGGGCGAATGCCTGGCAGGCGTTTCTCCATATCACGCTGCCGATGCTGCGCCCGTTCATCGCCATCGCCCTCTTGCTACGCGTGATCGATGCGTTCAAGACTTTCGACGCCATCCAGATCCTCACCGGAGGTGGTCCGGGAACCTCGACTGAGGTGATCAATCTGATGATCTATCGCGTCGCTCTGCAGGATTTCAACGTCGGCGCCGCGTCGGCGCTCGGCGTTTGCTTCTTGCTGGTCCTGGCCTTCGTGGTGCAGCAGCTGATCAGGATCCTCTCTCGCTCGACCGATGTTCTGGAGGACTGAGTGATGCGTCGTGTGCGATCGATACTGCGTGCGGCGCTGCTCCGCGTCGTCCTATGGGCGACGGTGTTTGTCGCCTTATTCCCTATCTTGTGGATGATCCTGTCGTCGCTGAAACCGCCCGATCTCGTACAGGCCATCCCGCCGGTTTGGTCGTTCACGCCGACGCTGAATAACTACAACGATGTGCTGAACGGCGGAACCTC
>JAQBPC010000307.1 GCA_028287725.1 Chloroflexota bacterium
TGCGAAAAAGCAGTTAAGCGCTTTGCCGTCTTGCGCGCTCATGCTCAGCGCTGTAGCGCTGAAGGGCCGTGTCGTGCCATGACCCATGCCGAAGAAATCGCCCAGCGGCGCCTCGACCGACGGTGTCTCCTCGCCGTCCCACCACATGCGAAGGACAACCTTGCACAGATGGTCACTTTCCTTACAGTCGGTTGTCACCCAGATATGCGTGATGATTCCCGCACCGGTCACGTCAAGCAGTGTTGCCGTGCCTCCTGGCGCGATGTGCAGACGATCGTCATTGCCTCCTGTCCTGTCCCAACTTGATGCGCGATGCCGTCGACCTGGACGCGCGCGCGCCAGGTCGCGCAGCGATGTGCCCGGGCCTGTGAGTCGTTCACTTGCCATAGCTTCTTGTCCTCTCATTACCACTTGCGTACTATTCGTCGGGGAACGCTGCCCAGCTACGCCGGAATTTAGACGGGCAGGGCCTCAATCATGATGGGGCAGCGTGAAGGGAGCGTCAGCGTCAATGGCCGTCCGTCGAATGGCTCGTCCAGCCGCCGAGCAGCCTCGCCGGTCATTACCAAGAACAATTGCCGTCCTGAGCCCGCACCGCCATTCGTCAAACTTGAGCCGAGCTCGAGATGGACGGTTCGCTCCTCAGTCGCGAGGTTCAACAAGAGCCAGGCGAACCCTTCATCCCGGTAACGCCACGCTGTCTGCAGTACCGTGGCCACATGCATGGTGCCGCGCGCCTCGTAGCCGGGCCAGTCCTGGCCGCTGTTGTACTGGAAATATGCAAGCTCAAGAGTTGGCTCGCCTTCAATGGTAATCGGTGCAGGTCTGCACATCGCGCCATATGCCAGATAGCGATTCGCCGAACCAATCCGCGCCCGCGCGAGCCGGCCCACAAATTGCGCCAGCTCCGGGTCGATAGTGAAGCGGCGCTCATCGAAGCTCCAATAGTGCTCCGCCGAAACGTCGCGCCGGTCCTCCAGGTCTTCAAGCGAGCTGAATTCGTAGTTCAGCTCAATCAAGCCTCCCTGCAGGAACACCTGACTAAGCACGAAATAGATGAAGTCTCCTTGCTCGCGGCTGAGCTTTGCCCAGCCGTCCATCCGCACTGGGCCGTACTCGTGGTAGACATAACTAAAGAGCGGAATCTTTTCGGCGTGACCATCCTTGATGAGCTGCACGAACGGTCCCGACTCGAACGGAGTCGAAGGGCTACCGTCAGCGCGAGCCTGGTAGAACCAGACAGAGGGGATCATCTGCTCATTTATCATCTCGGTGCCTTGCGGGATAGTTCGGCCGTCTGCTGCCTCGCGCATCGCCGTCGCTGTCTCGGCCAGCAGCGTTTTAAAAGCGCTACTGATAGCGCTTGAATCGCCTGCTGCATGGCCATGTTCGCCGGAGATGCAGATATGCCGCACGTTATTTACCGAAATGTCGTAGTAGATTCCATCAACCTGGTGTTGCTCTATCAGTGCGCGGTCGCGCGCCACGTGGAGCTTCCTTGTGAAGGAACAGGCAGGGCAGAGGTACGGGAAGTCGTAGGCATCACGGCTCAGCGTGGGAGCTGGGAACAGCTGCAGGGCGCGAGCACCCTCCGCCGCGTCTGCCTTTTCTTCACCCTTTCCGAAGAGCAAGTTAAACTCAAACGGCACTACGAAGTCCCCGTTTGCCCGAATCACGTCCAGGTTAGCTCCATGGAAACGGGCCGGAAACCAATCTTCTAGACCACCTGGCAGGGAATTGTGATAGTTCGCCTCGGTCCTTGGCCAGCTCGGCCCGAGCAAGTGCAGCACCGGGGTTCCGGCGATGCGGTCGATTTCGGTGATCCATGGCGCACGGTCGTGGCGCGGATTGATACCGAAGGTGCAAAGACCCACCGTCTCGAACAGCCAGCGTGGGCGGTCGTCTCTGGCCCACAGCGGGCCACGCTCTGCCCAGGGCTGCGCCAGGGCCCAGGACTTATAGCGGTCCGCGGCGTCGTACCAGGTCCCCCCATCCAGCGCCGCCAGCACAGTCGAATACGGCGGCAGGATCTCGCGATTCTCGGCATAATTAGTTGGGCTGTGCCAGACAGCGAGTCGCAAATCCCCATCCGGATGTCGATAGAAGTTGAGCCACTTCTCGCGGCCCTCGGTGTCCTCGGTTGATATATAGAAGCCACCGCGTCCTACGGCGTTATACGCCATGAACTGCATTGTGCTGCCGCTAAAGCCCTCAGGATAGAGGCCGAGCACGACCGGCTGCTGGCCGTCGGTTTCCGAGACTATGGGTGGTAGCGCATCGAGCGGATTGCGCACCAGAAAGCCTGTGGCATACGGATGCACCAGCTCGTCCTTGGCAGGAACGTCGCCTAGCCTGCCGATTCCCGTCAGGTAAGGGTAGGCAAGCGCTGCCACGGCGATCCCTTCAGGGTTGCTCAGCTCTACTTGCCAAAGGATGTCGCCAGTTGCCGAGTCCAGGCGTTGCAGCGCTCGCATGCTGAGGCCCCGCTCGAGGGTCCAAGCTACCTGGACTTCACTTTCGCCATGTTGTTCAAGATTGCACGATTCCCAGCCACGCAGGATTGTGCCATCCGCCAAGATGAGCATGAAAGGGTGCGCGGCAGCCAATCGATCGTCGGCGATCAGCGAGAGGCCGGCGACTCGATTCTCGATCGCTCGCACAGCCCCGGTCTCGCCGTCTACTACGACGCTCAACCGTGCGTTCTCCAGGCGTACGTGTCCCATCATGCCTCCTCGCAGTGATGCGTCTGTAAAAAGGTCGGTACCGCTACTACCTGCCGCCGAAACCTGAAAGAGCTATACCGCGTACGAAGTAGCGTTGCGCAAAGAAGAAGATAAGTATCAGTGGCGCGATTGTCATGGTTGCGGCTGCCATGAGCAGTGGCACGTTAGTGAACTCCTGCGTGCCGCCAGTGGCGAAGACTGCCAGGCCAAGGGTCAGGGTCATCACGCTTGAGCTGTTAAGCATCACGAGCGGCCAGGCAAAGTCATTCCAGACTGTCATGGTCGTCAGCACGGCCAGCACGGTTAGTGCCGAACCCGTTAGCGGCAAAACTATCTGCCAGTAGATTCGGAAGAGACCGGCGCCGTCAATCGTCGCCGCTTCATCCAAATCTCTCGGAATTCCCAACATGAACTGGCGTAGCAGAAAGGTGCCGAATGCGCTGCCGAACATGCCGGGGATGGTCATTACCCAGATAGTGTCGAGCCAATGGAACCACTTCATAAGAATGAAGCTCGGCACAAGCGTCATCGCCGTAGGGATCATCAGCGTCGCCAGATAGATGAGGAACAACACCTCACGACCCGGGAAGCGCAGACGCGCGAAGGCGAACGCCGCCGTCGAGCAGAAAACCAGCTGGCCGATCGTCACCATCACCGAGTAAAACACAGTGTTGCGGAAAAACGTGAGCATCGGTACGGAGTTGTATACGTCGGCAAAGTCGTGCCATTGGGGTACAGCCGGCAGAATCGGCGGCGGATAGGTACTTGCCTCCTGTACGGTTTTCAACGACGTGCTCGCCATCCATAAGAATGGGAGGATGGCGAGCAGCGCAAGGATCGCCAACAGCACATAGACCAAAATTTTGCTTGCGACACGCCGGCCACGGAAACGCAGCCGCTCCAACGATAGCTTTTGCCTGCTTACTAATACGGGCGCTTGCTCGAGTTGCATCGTAGCCTCATCCCCTCTCTTCACGCCCGACCGCTAGGCTTCAAAGTCCGCCGCCGCGTTCACGAGGCCACGGCTCAGACGCAGCTGGACGAAGGTCACGACAA
>JAQBPC010000362.1 GCA_028287725.1 Chloroflexota bacterium
TGGTTGGCTGATTCTGGTCGAACTGGGGGGTGATGTCACAGACGCACAGGGGCTCCTGCTGCTGGACGAGTAAGTCGAGCATGCGCAGCCGTGTAGGGTCGGCCAGCGCCTTCAGGCACTCGGCGAGCGTAACCGTCCGTGCCGGGGACAGGCTCGGCGCCGCTACCTCGGCGCAACAAGGCTCATTCTTGTGTCGTACCGGTAAGGGTCGATGCAACGTTCGTGTTTCCATGTCCTCACCCTAGCACTACACATCGATAATTGTCAATGGGTTGTGCAGGATGTTCAAGGGGCGTAGCAGGGGATACGCGCGTTGACGGATGCGCGATAGCTCACCGTTCGAGCCAGCGCCACGGGATCGGGACCCGAAGGCAACAGTTGCGCCACGCCGGCCTCCGCGATCGTCAGGGCAAGTGCTCACCCGGGCAGGCATGCGCCGCGGCGCCAAAGCTGAAGATGCGCCGGTTTTGTCGGAAAATATCGAACCGATGCGGATCTGGATTCGCCAGCGGATCGCGGTTGGCGGCGGCCAGCACGACGAGCACGGCGTCGCCCCTTTTCATCCGCTGTCCGGCAACCAGAGCATCCTCGGCAAGAAAGCGGCGGGTGTTCTGGATAGGCGAGTCATGGCGCAGAACCTCCGGGATCACGAGATGGAGGAGGCTGGGATCAGCCTTGACTTGCTCGCGCACGACGCGATGCCTGGCCAGGGCAACGAGCGTATTGCAAATCAACCCCGCCGTGGCCTCGTACGCTCGCGTGAGGAAGCCGATACCGTTCGCGAAGATCGCGTCCGTGTCGTCGCGCCCGACCCGCCGTGTCTGTCCCGCCCACCGTAGCCTTCCGCCTTAAGCCGCCAGAGACGAAGCGGGGGCCTGTGGCACGTCGCCCGGCGCGGTCCGAGCCTCCCTACGAATCAACCCGCTCGTACCAGCGGAGCACGCGCAGCGCACGCAAGGTGTTCCACCGGCTCGGCCGGCCCTCGCCGCCGTCGATCTCGACCGGCATCACGCCAGGGTACCGGGTCTCGAGCGGCCACCGCCCCTCGCCGTCGCGCTTCGACGCGACCAGCTCGATCGCCTCGGCCACCCGCTCGTCGGGCGCGACGCCGGCGCTGCGCAGGTACTCGAGCCCCCGCAGCACGTCGTAGTGCCACCACGTCGGGAAGGCGAAGCGCGACCACGCGGCGTCGCCCTTGCGATCTCGCTCGATCACCTCGCCGGTAGACCGCCGGCGGCAGAGGCGGCGCTCGAGGAGGTACTCCTGCCCGCGGAGACGGGCCTCGGTCACCTCCGGCGTACCTCCGCCCGCCCGTTCGTGCTCGAGCAGAGCCTCCAGCACGCAGATCGTGGTGTTGAACGACGACCGCGTCGAGCCGTTCGGCGCCTCGCAGTTCCAGCCGCCGTCGGACAGCTGCTCGCCGAGTAGCCGGTCGATGATCCCCTGGACGTCCTGGCAGAAGTAGGCGCCGGCCGTCGCCACCTGCCCGTTGATGCAGGGCTCCACCTCGCCGGCGAAGAAGGGGTTGCCGTCCCACTCCTCACCCTGCCACGTCACGCGACCGCGGACGAGGCCCACCGCGCGCCGTGCCTCCGCGCTCGCGGGATCGAGACCCAGGTGGCGCAGCAGCCACAGGACGTGCATCGTGGAGTTCCACCCTCGGTTCCACGCCGCGCCGCCCCACTGGCCGTCGGCCGCCTGGAGGGCGAGCAGCTGCGCGCCCGCACCCTCCCTGGCGACTCTTGCCCGCTCGGCCGCGACCTCGTCCGCGGGCGCATCGGTCAGGTCGCGCATCACCTGCCAGCAGAACGACGGGTCCGAGTCGAGCAGCCAGTCGACGACGGTCACGGATCTTCCTCCGGCGGCGGGGCGCACCGGCCTCCCGGCGTGCTGCCACCGCATTGGTCGTACGTTGCGGATCCCGGGTTATCCGAGCACGCTGACCTACGGCAGCTCACGCTGTCGAAGCCCGCGCTCCCCACCCACGCCGGCCGCGTTTTCATATGTCCTCTATGATACCAGGCAACCGCCTGGCGGACGTGGCTATTGCGCGCGATGACGCCCACCGAGACGGAGGAATCGCTGGCGGTAGCCTGGGACACGGCGATCCACGGCCTGATCGAGATCGACGCCCCACCGCATGGCCGGCCACGCCTTGGCCGGCCCGCTGGATCTGGTCAGGCGCGGGATACCCCGCACGCCGTGGCGCAACGGCCCCGATTATCTGAAGGTGGAGAGACAACGGCTCGTGCATCCTTGGGCCATTTCATACGAGAACAGTACAAACTGCGCGAAACGGCCGCCTTTCAGTCAGCAATTGGCATAGAGTCAGCACGTAAATCCAAACGCGTATGCGGAATGTGTAGCCCTTCCTCTGGCGAGGTTTGGATGGTCGCCACGCGGTCACCCATCCGCGATCAGCGGCTGCCCAGGCGCGAAGTTTCGCATATCTCCTCTGGAGGCCCTGGCAGAGCCGGAGAGGCGCCGTGTACTCTGATAAGGTGAGAAGGTATCAGTGTTGATGCTGGCCGGCGCGTATGCCGCCTGGTGACCGCCGTGCGCTGCAGTTTGGGCTGTTCCTCTGGGGAGCGGCCGAAGGGCTGTATATCTATCTACTGCCGCTGCAGATCCGCCACCTTGGGGGTGACGCGACCGCCGTGGGACTGGTGGCGGCCATCCAGGCGCTGGTCGCCGGCGTGAGCATGATCCTGGCCGGTACGCTCGCCGATCGGTTCGGACGCGTACCGGTGATCCGTTTCGGGGCAATCATCGCCGTTCCAGGCGCCATTGTCTGGGCCATCGCGCCGCACTGGGAATGGATGATCGTCGGCACGGTGCCGTGGGCCATCTCTTTCGCCTCCTTCCCAGCGATCGTGGGCTACATCGGCGCCGCGCACGAGGACCACGACGACCATGTCGGCGCTTTTGGATCGATCCTCGCCTTCTTCTCGCTGGGCATGATCATTACGCCGGCGATCGGCGGCGCCATCGCCGTATACGCCCATGACATCCGCCCGGTGTTCGTGCTTTCGCTGGTGTTCTTCGTGCTCGCGACCGTCGTTATCTGGCCACTCACCCCGCAGGACATGGAGCCGCACGATCCTTTCCGCGTGGTCCTTCGCGTGTTCCTGACCCATGGCTCACTGCTACTGCTGTCTGGCTATCTGTTCGTGTTGATCTTCGCGATGGCCATGACCAGCAGTTTCGTGGGACCGTATCTGCAGGATCGCGACCACGCCTCCGACCTGGTGGTCGGCCTCCTGGGATCGTGCACGTCCGCCGGCGAGTTCCTGATCGGGCAGCGCCTGGGGCGGATGAACGATTGGCTGGGCCGCACCCGTACGCTGGTGCTGCTGCAGGCGACCATGGCGCTGTCGCTGGTGCTACTCCTGGCAATTCACTCGTCCATCTTGCTGGCGCCGTCGTTCGTGTTGCGCGGCGCCATTGCCACCGCGAGCAATATGGCGATGACCTTCGTGGGCGTTATCCTGCCGGCCCAGCAGCGAGGTGCGGGCTTCGGCCTGCTCTCCCTGGCGGTGCAGATGGGGCTGATGGCCTCGGCCTACACCGCCGGCCTGCTCTACGCCGGCGGCATCGATCGCCCCTTCGTGGTCTCCCTCGCACTGCTCGCCGCGACGGCGGCGGTCACCGGCCCGGTGGTGGCGCGACTGCTCAGAGAGTGAGCCGTGCCGGCGGGCGGAAGTGACGGGATTCGGGTACTCATTCCCTACATCCACACGCAAAAGGAGCTTGCCCAACCGGTGGCCTGGCCCACGGGCGTCGCTTTGGTATTGCCTACATCGGTTGCCCAGAGAAGCGAGCTGCCCAAGCACATCGGTACGCGCAGGACATACCCTCTCTTGAGAACTGACGGTGTCCGCCTTGACGTCTCTTTCTCTTTGGAATAGTCTAAGGCTTAAATTAACACTTGGATTAGCCGTCGAGCCGAAAGGTTCGTGCAATGGTGGCATCTCGGTCGACCGTCCGTGATCTGCGGCGACGTAATCGGCGCGTCGTTCTAGAGCGTATCTACGTCAACGGACAAATCAGCCGCCTGGCAGTGAGCGGGCAAACGGGTCTCAGCGCCGCAACGGTCGCCAATGTGGTCGCCGAATTGCTCGCCGAGGGTATCGTCGCCGGGGCGGGCAGCGAGGAATCCGAGGGGGGTCGTCCGCGCACGATCCTCGCGATTAACCCGGCGCACGGCTGCTTTGTAGGCGTCGACGTCGGCGAGACGCTTGTCAGTGTCGAGCTCTTCGATCTGACGTTGCGTTCTTTGCGCACCTTCACGCACCCGCTCCACGCCAACGACAACTGTCCGGACAACGTGGTGCGCTATATCGTCGCCGGGTTGGACACTGTCCTGGCCGATGCCGCAATCCCCGCGGACAATGTAGTCGGCGTCGGCGTTGGCGTCCCTGGTATAGTCGAGCGCGCTGGAAGCGTGCATGTCCGTGCCCCGAGCTGGGGGTGGCGAGCAGTGCCGTTGATGGCCATGCTCGACAAGGAGATTAATCTGCCCATCGTGCTCGACAACGGCGCCAAGGCCATGGCCCAGGCGGAGCTGTGGTTCGGCGCCGGACGTGGCGCGGACGACCTCGTCGTGCTGCTCATCGGGACCGGCATCGGCGCCGGCATCATCACCCAAGGCGCACTCTATCGCGGCGCGACAAACGGCGCCGGGGAGTGGGGCCACACCACGCTGACCCTCGACGGGAGACCTTGTCGTTGCGGCAGCCGTGGCTGCCTCGAGGCGTACGCCGGCGCGGCCGGCATCATGACCTCTCTGCGTGAGGCTGCCCCGCGCAGTACTCTCCTCAACGACGACGACCAGGAAGGCACGATCCTGGCCCTTGCAACCGCCGCCGGGCAGGGTGATCCCATAGCAGTGCGTGTCCTGGAGGACACCACGCATTACCTGGGGGCCGGAATCGCCAACCTCATCAACCTGGTCAACCCGCGGCGCTTGGTCCTAGGCGGGTGGGTGGGCCAACAGATCGGTCCGTACATCTTGCCGCGATTGCGGGAAATCGTCGCCCGCTATGCCCTTGAGCAGCCTCTGAGGGCAGCCACGGTGGTGCTAGGACAGCTAGGGCCGAATGCCGTGGCCAAGGGCGCGGCCACGCTCGCCCTCGACGTCTTCTTAACCGAAGCGGGCGACGACCGCAGACGGCCATCGCGCCGTGCGATGGCGCGTGTCACCGCATGAGGGACGGGACGTGGGGCGCGGTCGTCGGCGCGTCTCAGAGTGAAGAAACTACGGAAGGGAGGGTACGCGCGGCGTCCGGTTCATAACGGCTGTTTGATGCAAACATCTTCTGGACGAAACGAAGAGTCGCAAAGAGAGATTCGCAATGAACGTGTTATCGGCAAAGGCGCTGTCGTACGTTGCCCGGCGACGCATGCTCTCGCCAGTCGTTCTCCTCTGTATCCTGATGGGGATGCTCCTCCCTCAGGTGGCTCCGGTACGCGACGTCCATGCCGCCGGCGCCTCCGGCTCACAGGGGATATTCAACCTCTCCAGCCAGCCGGACTTCGGTCCGAACGTGTACATCTTCGATCCCAGCATGCCGACAAGCCAGATCCAGGCCACCGTCGACGCCATCGCCAACCAGCAGGTCGACAACGAGCTGGGTACGCAGCGCTACGCGCTGCTGTTCAAGCCCGGCACCTACGGCACCCTGGCCAACCCGCTCGACTTCCAGGTGGGCTACTACACTGAGGTGGCCGGCTTGGGCGCGTCGCCGGCCGACGTCACCATCAACGGCCACGTCGATGTCTACAACCGGTGCTTGACCCCCAACAACTGCATCGCGCTCGTTAACTTCTGGCGCTCGCTGTCGAACCTGACGATCAACGTCAAGGGTCTGTCCGGCTGCCGATCCTCGGGCGACTTCTGGGCTGTCTCGCAGGCGGCGCCAATGCGGCGGGTCAACATCACCGGCGGCAACCTCACGCTCATGGACTACTGCACCGCCGGCCCGCAGTACGCGAGCGGCGGCTTCATCGCCGACGCCCAGACCGGCTTCATCATCAACGGGTCACAGCAGCAGTTCCTCGTGCGGAACAGCAGCATCGGTGGCTGGTCCAATGGCGTGTGGAACCAGGTCTTCTCGGGCGTCATCGGGGCGCCGCCTCAATCATTCTCGACCACGCCGTACAACCCGCCGCCGTACACCACGCTGGCGACGAGCCCCGTGACCGAGGAGAAGCCCTACCTGTACGTCGACCAGAGCGGCAACTACAACATGTTCGTGCCCGCGCTGCAGAAGAACTCGTCGGGCGTCAGCTGGCCCAATACCCCCGGCGCCTCGATCCCGTTGAACAAGTTCTTTCTGGCCAGACCGAGCGATCCCTTTGGCCTCCTCAATGCCGCGCTGAGACAGGGCCTCAACCTGATATTCACGCCCGGTGTGTACCACCTGGATCATTCGCTTACCGTGACACACCCAGATACGGTTATCTATGGCATGGGCTTGGCGACGATCGTTGCTGACGACGGCGCCGTCCCTTTACAAGTGGCCGATGTCGGCGGGGTGAAGATATCCGGGTTGTTGTTCGACGCCGGCCCGGTGAACTCGCCGGCCCTTCTGCAGGTAGGCCCAAGCGGCGCCACCGCCAGCCACGCCGCGGATCCTACGCTCATACAGGATGTCTTCTTTCGCATTGGCGGGGCCGCTGTGGGGAAGGCAACCACCAGCCTGGTGGTCAACACTAACGATACAATCCTTGACGACATCTGGGCTTGGCGCGCCGACCATGGCAACCCGGGCAGCTATGGCTGGACCGTCAATACGGCAGACACCGGCGTGGTCGTCAACGGCAACAACGTGACCGCCTATGGCCTGGCCGTCGAGCACTACCAGAAGTATGAGGTGATCTGGAACGGCAACAATGGCACGGACATCTTCTTTCAGAACGAGATGCCCTACGACCCGCCGAACCAGGCAGCGTGGATGAACGGCACGATGAACGGCTATGCCGCGTTCAGGGTGGCGGACAACGTGACCAGCTTCCAGGGCTATGGCCTTGGCAGCTACTGCTTCTTCAACGTCAATCCCACGGTCAACGCCTACCACGCCTTTGAGGTGCCCAACACGCCGGGTGTGCAGTTCCACGATCTGTTGACCGTCTCTCTTGGCGGCGTTGGCACGATCACCCATGTGATTAACGACACCGGTGCGACGGCGCAAGGCAGCAGCACTGTACCGGTCAACATCGTCAGCTACCCATGAGGTAGCCCATCGGTTATTGCGTCGCGACGCCAGGGC
>JAQBPC010000366.1 GCA_028287725.1 Chloroflexota bacterium
ATATTTGTTGGACGCTCCATCTCCCTTCAGCTTGGACTCTGGCAACGGCGCGGCCAAACGCGGCGGCGGTATATCGAATGTCCTCCTCCGAATGCGTCGCCGAGACAAATGCGGAACGACCGAAAAAGTCCACCCCCTCTTGGAGCAGAGCAAGACGGAGCATGCGCAGCACGCCGGGCGCTCCGGTTCCCTTGAGCGTCGCGACCGGCACGTCCGCGATTTCGCTAACGGTCTTGATGCCCGGCAGGATATGGACAATCGAGCTCTCGCCGTAAACGAGACAAGGGGCATCCAACTTGGACACCGTCTCCCGCAGCAGCGAGCGCAGCAACTCGGCGCGGCTGGTCGCGATCTTCTGAACCTCGCCACTGGCGACAATTTCAAGACAGGTGGACCCCGCCGCGGCAACCATCGGGTTCGCGTTGAACGTACCGGGGTGATACATCTTGCGGCTTGTATTCCAGGACGTGTCTGCCCGAAACTCGAGGTGGTGCATGATCTCGGCCCGTCCAGCCACAGCGCCGCCGGGAAACCCCCCCGCCAGGATTTTGGCGAGTGTGGTCAAATCCGGGGTGATGCCGCAGAGGGCCTGGATGCCACCGGGTGACCATCGGAATCCCGTGACAACCTCATCAAAGATGAGCACTGCCGCATAACGATCGGCTAGGGTGCGTAACGCCGAAAGGAAGCCAACCGGCAGCGGCGCAGCGCCGTACGACCCGCCTGAGGGCTCGACGATAATTGCGCCAATGGTAGGGTCGCGCTTGAGCGCTTCCTCCACGGCTCCCGCTTCGGCGGGCACGAGCTCAACACGCGATCGCACACTATCCGGCAGGCCTGGCGCCGGGACCTCAAGTGGCGGCGTGTGCCCGCCTGCCGCGCCTTCGTGCCAACCATGAAAATGGCCGACAAAGCGGATGAATCGCGGGCGATCGGTATGAATTGCGGCGAGCCGCAGCGCCATCATCGTCGCCTCGGTTCCGGACGACGTGAAGCGCACGAGCTCCGCGCTGGGAATCAACCGCTGCACCTGCTCGGCCCAACGCACTTCATCGAGATGTCCCGCACCAAAGTGCGTCCCATGCTGAGCTGCGCTCGTCGCGGCATGGGTAACCTCTGGGTGCGCGTGACCGAGAATGAGCGCTCCGTGTCCCATCGCATAATCAATCAGCTCATGGCCATCGACGTCCCATTTCCGCGCACCAATCGCGCGCTCGATGTACGGTGGGAACGGCTCAAGGTGACGGGAATCGTGCGAGATACCGCCGGCAATTGCCTGGCGGGACCGCGAATATAGTGCGGCCGACCCTGCGAATCGCGCGTAGTATTCGTCCTCAATCGTTCTCGTTGTACTACTGGTCGCCAAAAGTCGCTCCGTTCCGTTTGCCTCATCCTGCCGGTGGCGCCCGCGACAACAGAAATCCAGTTTCTGTGCGGACGTGCACGCCTATTGTAAATGCTAAAACAGTGGTACTAGCATACGTCACATGCGGCTTGCTGGACGAATCTTATTCGCATGTTATCAATGCACGTTCTTGGCCGTTAACTGTAGGAGAGGGTAACCTGACCTACGTCCCCGAACGGATGGGGTCGTTTCTGTAACATCGGGTGACACAAGTCAAGGAGAAATACACATATGCAAAGACACTGGAGCGGCATAGCCGCCCTGTCGCTGACGGCAGCGGCCGTGACAAGTGGCCTACATGCCAACCGGATTAACGCAGCGACCGTTAAGCCCGTTCCCGCACTTGCGTACGTGGCGGATGGCCAGGTTGCAGTGATAGAGAGTGGCAACCTCACCGTCGCCGGGCCGGGTCAGAATCCAATGTGGTCGCCTAATGGTGCCAGTCTGCTCTTCGACACACCGGATCTCCTGGCTAACTCGGCCTCGGTTTACCTGGCCGATACCCACGGCGCTAACACGCGTGCATTGCTGACACATGTCTATCCCGCAATCAATCCTTCCTGGTCGCTAGACAGCAAGTACGTCGTATATACGGTGGTAGCGCCTGGCACATCGGCTACCGGCAAGACCGTTCAGCTGCTGGTCAAGGCTACCCCGGTTGCGGGTGGCGCCGCGCGTACACTCGGGCGATTTAGCTTCGGTGCCGGCTGTTCAATGAAATCTACTGCCCTGCAGGAGTCCTTCACAAAGGCCCAAGGTGGATATCACGGCACACCAAGCACGCTTATTTGGGCGCAACCTAATGTGGTGGTCGTGCAGTCGTCTTGCACCGGCCAAGGCCTGACGGAATTCAAAGTCAGCGGTGGCGGCGTAACGTCGTTGGCCGGCTGGTCTGGAGGCGTGCTATCGCCCGATGGCAAGACGATTGCCGCGGCCGTAGCCGGCACGGGCCGTACGCCCGGAAAAGTTGGCACAATTTCCGTCGCGACCGGCGCGGCAAAAGTGCTGGCTCCGAAATTGTCTCCAGGCTCGTTTGTCTGGCAGGCAAACAGCAAGGTGCTGTTTACTGTTAGTCAGCCAACCAATACCGCTACTGGGGCAGCTACGCTCTACCGCATGAGTCCTGACGGCAAGGTCGTGGCGATCCTCGGCCAGGCCGCGGGCGCCGGCGTCTTTCATCTCTCGCTCAACCATACTGGCACTGATCTGGCCATGGCGGTTGTCGCAAATGCCGTTGGTAACGTGGGTGCCCCGCAAGTGATAATCGTAAATGACGCGTCGGCCATTTCCACGGGTACGACTGTGCCCCTCGTCCGAGGTGGGCAGCCGGCCTGGCGACCCTAAGCTTTCTCGAAAGCGACGGCCGGCGGCTGGATTCCAGCCGCCGGCATTTCTGTGCCAGCTATTTGGCGCTCTCCACCGGATCCTGTTTCCTGGTGAGGCGAACTCGGCCCGTCACTGAATAGCGATAGCCTTCCTCAATCAGTCGCTTCAGCGCAATGACCTTTCTCCCGGCGAGCGAGACGTGAAAAATCGAACCGACACCGCTGCTGGAGCCGAGTGAGATAGCCTGACCCTTGTCGCTTGGCGAGTACGGGCGAGGTTTCCACCCTTCCCAGCCTGCGACTATGTTATACGCGGCTGCCTCGGCCTGCTTGACCGCGACCTGCGCGGTTGGCTCGACAATCCCGTGGCCAGATTCGTCCTGAATTCGCGCCGAGTCTCCGACGACGTACACGTCCGGGAAGCCTGAAACGCGGAGGAACCGGTCAACCGGGATCTGGCCGTTTCGAACGGTCGGAATGCCAGACTGAGCGAGGATTGGCGGCGCCATGATTCCGCCGGACCATACAAGGGTCCGGCCCACCAATCGATCTCCGGAAGCCAGCCTCACGCCCTCGCTGTCGGCCTCGATGACTTTGCTGCCGAGCACAAGTCGGATCCCCAGCTCAGTCAATATTCCAGCCCCTTTTGCTTGCAATCGGGGCGGCATGCTGGGTAGGACAGATGGCGCGGCTTCGATCAAAGTGACGCGAGCAGCTGTCGGGGGTAGATCGAGCTCGCCGGCAAGTGTTGGCAGGAACTCGGCAAGCTCCCCGGCCAACTCCACGCCGGTGAGCCCGGCGCCGCCGATCAAGAACGACAACATTGCCGCGCGTGCGGCAGGATCCGATTCGTGAACCGCGGCCTCCATAGACTGCCGGACACGGGCATTGATTACTTCAGCATCCTCGACGGACTTGAGCGTTAGGGCATGCTCTACCAAGCCCGGTACACCGTAAAACGCGGTGACACTGCCGACAGCTATGACGAGGACGCCGAATGCCACATCTCCACGAGTGGTGATCACCCGCTTACCCCGCAGGTCAATCGTCTGTATCTCCGCCTGTTCAAAGCGCACCTTTGACTTCTTTAGCAGGTCCGCAAGTGGCACGGCGACATCGCCGGATCCGAGACGGCCACCGGCGGCTACCGGTAATTCGGTAATAATCTGATGGTAGCTGTAGCGGTCAATCAAAACGATTTCGGTCGCGTCCGGCTCGCCCAGGTACTTATCAAGGGTTTGGGCGCAGCGCAGCCCTGCGTAGCCGGCGCCCAGAATCACCACGCGCTTCGAAGGAGCGGCGTCGGTCCCTGGAAATTCGGTAAGTTCGTGAATTGTCATAAGCTCGCTCCAGAAGTTACTCCGCTCGACACCGGCAAAGCCCCCTTGTCCCAGGCGCGCTCGATTCGATGAGCAGCGCGCGGCTTAACCGGTATATAGTTGGCGGAGACACGATTTAAAGACAGGACCATCACATGGTACCTTCACGCGACTACCCTCTGCGGCATGAATATATGGACAGCAAGGGCGCCGTCCGGTACCTGATCAGCACGCTAGCTGGGGAGCGTGCACGCACGGCAAGGCACCCTATCCGCATCTCTTCCGAGCCACATGCGCGTAACGCCACGACCGTTTTCTTAACGCGGAAGCCTCCGACAACCGAAAACTTTTTCACATGCGCTCGAGATTTATCCGATGGCCTGCCATTGTCGTACGAATTCCCGTTGGTTTACGCAATATTCGCTTAACATTGACAAATCCATGTCCAAAACAGTGCTAGAAATTCCTATTGCCACTTAGTTGCCCACGATCTCTCTTTAATAGTGTAAACCTCTTCAGTAGGATATCCACAGGGAAACGACAGGTAGCACGGAGGCGCAGATGGGCGATACGCCTAGGCGGCCGCAAATCGTGGCGATGGGTGGTGGTGGCTTCTCGACCGATCCGGAGAATCTACTCCTGGAGCGATATATACTCTCGCTGGTTTGCAAGGAGCGGCCCAAGATTCTCTTTCTGGCAACCGCCAGTGGAGATGCGCAGGATTACGTCGGGCGTTTTTACGAGGCATTCGAATCACTGCCGTGCAGTCCGTCTCACCTTTCATTGTTTAATCCGTCGACTGCCGATCTCGAATCGGTAATCCTTAGTCAGGATGTCGTGTATGTTGGCGGTGGCAACACCAAGAGCATGCTGGCTCTGTGGCGCGAGTGGGGGTTGGTCGGCGTTTTGCACGAGGCATGGCGGCGCGGCATCGTGCTGGCGGGTGTCAGCGCGGGCTCCATTTGCTGGTTCGAGCAAGGGATCACCGATTCAATTCCGGGAGCGTTCACGGCGCTGGATTGCCTCGGCTTCCTCCAAGGCAGCAACTGTCCGCATTTTGATAGCGAGCCAAACCGCCAGCCGACGTATCGCTTGCTCATTGGCGCGGGTGGCATTCGAGACGGTTACGCTACGGATGACGGCGTTGCGCTCCACTTTAAGGACGATTCACTCTACGGGATCATAACCGCGCGTCCGAACGGCAAAGCGTATCGCCTTGAGGCTAATCAAGGT
>JAQBPC010000378.1 GCA_028287725.1 Chloroflexota bacterium
ATCGCCTGAGTCGGCCGACGCGTAAACCTGTCCGCCGCTGGTACCAAAATATATGCCGCACGAATCGAGCGTATCAATGGCCATGGCGTCACGCAACACATTCACATAGCAATCGCTCTGCGGCAGACCATTGGTGAGCGCCTCCCACTCGTTGCCGCCTGACCGGCTCCGATACACGCGCAGCTTTCCGTCAGGAGGGTAGTGGAGTGAGTCGCTGGTAATCGGGACGACGTAGATCGTTTCCGGCTCGTGCGCGTGCACGTCAATCGGGAACCCGAAGTCCGTTGGCAGGTTACCACTGACCTCGCGCCACGAGTCACCCGCGTCGTCGCTGCGCATGACATCCCAGTGCTTTTGCATGAACAGGACGCCCGGACGTGAGGGGTGCATGGCGATACGGTGGACGCAATGTCCGACCTCAGCATTCGGATCAGGGATGTACTCGGACCGCAGGCCCTGGTTGATTGGCTTCCAGGTCGTGCCGGCATCATCGGACCGAAAAGCGCCCGCGGACGAAATAGCAATAAAAATACGCTCGGGATCGCTCGGGTCAAGAAGAATCGTATGCAGGCACATGCCGCCGGCACCCGGCTGCCAGGATGGCCCGGTGTTGTGCTCGCGAAGCCCGGAGAGTTCTTTCCACGTCTGTCCGCCGTCGACCGAGCGGAACAAGGCGGCGTCTTCCACCCCTGCGTAGACCGTATCGGGGTCCGTCAGCGACGGCTCGAGATGCCAGACTTTCGCGAATTTCCAAGGATGCTGCGTGCCGTCGTACCACTGATGCGTGCCAGGGACGCCATCGTACACGAACTCGTTGCCTACCGGCTCCCAGGTCTTGCCGCCGTCATTCGAGCGTTGGATCTGCTGCCCGAACCAGCCACTGCACTGCGATGCATAGAGCCGATTCGGATCGGCTGGCGAGCCCTTCATGTGGAAGATCTCCCAGCCCGCAAAGTGGGGGCCACTCACATCCCACTTTTCACGCTTTCCGTCTGACGTCAGGATGAATGCGCCCTTGCGCGTACCAACGAGTACCCGTACCTGGGTCATCCTTTTTTCCTTCCCGATCATCCGGCAAATTTGGCCGGAAGGCTTCACGCAATCTGTAGTCTACTCGAGCATGGCGGCCTCAAATAGACACTTATTGGCGTAATTCGTACACTTAACGGTTACATTTTTAACACGTGCGGACTACCCGCCGTACGCACGTTCGCCGACGCGGACGCCGTAACCGACTGCCGGCTATTTGAGCCCTCTGCCATCGGATATTGACTCACGGTACATCGATCGAGCTGGAACCCACGTTTCGGCGAATCCCTAAGTCCGGCTTACGGCAGAGAGCCGAAGTAGACCTCGATTTCCCTGATCCGACCGCCTTCGAACCTGAAGAACTCGGTATTGCGAAAATTGACGCCGGTCTTCAGCTCGGCTCGGTAGCGCACGAACGCTTCATCGCCATCGTCGAATACCTTCTCAACATGAACGGCCCGGAACATGTCATTATTCGGCCAACACCGATCGAAATAGCTCGTCCTATCGATGTGGTCGTCATATGGACTTGTAAAGGTGAAGTCGGGGCCGAGGAGGTCTTCCATGACCTACCTGTCGTTGGTTTCAAATGCTGCAAAACATCTGCGCACGAGATCCGGAATGTTGTTGTTGCGCACAAGTGCCTCCATGGGTCTGTCGCTTGTAGGCCGTGCCGGTGCAAACGTGTCAGGCGCTCGTGGGCTCGCGCCGAAGCTCGACATTTAGTGCGTCAAGAAGCTCGCCGGTGCCCTGCTGGCGCTGTGCCGGATTATCGTGACCGTCGAGGAACACGCCCTGCTCGGTAAAGATCAGTCGCGTGGCGCCACCCGCGGGCTTGAGCTCCACCGTGGCCAGAGAGACCGATATACGCGTCGCGCCGACGCACATGTCGTAGCTGTAGACAATGCGCTGATCCGTCACGATGTCCTGGTAGCGGGCGTCGAAGGTGTAGATCGGACCGCCGGGCGGGCCACCGCGATTTATCTCTTTACCGCCGACCCGAAAGTCGAGTTCATACCCGGCCTTCGACTCCTCCGAACCGCCAAACCAGCGAGACTTCGCTGCCGGGTCGGACCAGGCCTTGAAGACCCGCGCGGGTGACGCGTCATAGCTGCGCTCGACGACGAAGGTGGCGTGCGTTACGGAGCGTTCCGTCATGATGTACTCCCCTCGTTTGGCTCATCTGGATGCTCGGCGAGGTACTCTCCAAGCCGATCGAGTCGGTGTTCCCAGACTTCCCGCCGCTCGGAAATCCATTGCTCGGCCGTACGTAGCGCCTCGGGCTCTAAGCGGCACATACGTACCCGCCCGATCTTCGTTGATCGGACGATACCGCTATCTTCAAGCACCTGCAGGTGCTGGACCACTGCCGGAAGTGACATGGCGAGTGGCTTGGCGAGCTCGCTGACCGAAGCCGGTCCGCGGCTCAGCCGCTCCACCATGGCGCGCCGGCTTGGGTCCGAGAGCGCCTGGAACATCTGATCGAGCGGGGCATAATGGTTAAGCATATGCTTAAGTATAGTGGCCAGACGGGTCGGAGGCAAGAAGGGAGGGCATGCAGACTCACCACTGATTTGCCTGGATGCTTGCATTCCAAGATGTGCCATTTGTTTCCAGAGATAAACGGAGTATCGTATTTGTCAGGAAGATAGAACGTCAAATGCCTACTGTCACGACAGTATCCACATCTTCTCGTTTCCCCCCGCGCCCAGGAGACCCCGAATTGGGTCCGCCGAACATGCCGGTCGTCGTGCAGCGTTAGCTGGCTAATCAGACATTGCGAGGATAGCAGTGAGTGGGTCGTACGCCATTGGGGAGCGTCAAATGCTCAGTCCAACTGCCGAGGCACAGCCTCGAAGTGGCAAGTGGAGACGACGGGCCCTTCGAATCGCGGCGGCAACCGCCTTGATCATTGTCGGCGTCTACGTTCTCTTTCGGACAGATAATATGCCTGTGCAGATTTTTCGCGTTTACGGAAGCGCTATGGAGCCGGCAGTTCCAGATGGTCAAATGCTGGTCGTGTCGAAAGTGACCAAGTGGATCGATCAGATCCAGCGCGGAGACATGGTCACGGTTCGCGTACCTCTCACGTTACTGGACAGTGGGCTAACACTAACGGCTCCACCGGGCGAGCGAACTGTGGTCATTGAACGCCTGATTGGACTGCCGGGCGACACTATTTCCATACATAACCACATGCTGTTCATTAATGGCAAGCGCGTGAGCGAGCCCTATATTGCGCCTGAATGGCAAGCCACGTATCGCATGGCACCATACCGCGTGCCTGAAGGCGATGTCTTCCTCTTAGGCGACAATCGCAATAACAGCGAGGACTCTCATTCATTCTTCGGTGTTCCAAAGGCCGATATAATTGGCACCGTTTGGTTCAAGCTCGGCCAAGCACATTAGCCATATCCAAAGGGTCGCGTCAATGGACTTGGGCTGTCCCGTCATCGCAATTGACCGCGATCGTCGCCATGCACGCTGTCCATCTCTACATCCGTGCAGCAGTGCATCCTGGCCATGCTCGCGTCGGAGCCCGAGTGGCGATTGCGACGCTCAAGCTCGGCATCCTGCCGAATCGTGCCAATCAGCGCAGGACCTTACTGGACCTGTGCCTACTGGTCCGCTGGCGAACGAACCGATCTCATCGGACGGGTTCGGCGCGCAGTGCGAATGGAACGACCGTATATGTCGGCAACTGCGAACGCTGCTCGTCCAAGCGCTTATAATGGACGTTCGCTTGAGCACGGGATGCTGGGCATCTCCATCAGCAATGGGCCACGCGTTTTGTCAGCCGTGCCGGATCCTCTACCATATTGTCGACACACTACGTGGTGTGAATTCATCGCGGCAACCATTCAGTATGAACAGGCGGAGCAGCGCGTGGGACGCGGCAGTGGGTCGTGCCGAAACGGTCACGCAGTGATGCCAAGCAGACGATGACAACGGGAGAGGCTCTGAATATGGTTGTACTGGTGGCCAGGTATTACGCAATACCCGGCAAAGGCGACGCAGTTGAGCAAGCTTTGAAGGAGATGGCCCCGAAGGTCAAGGAGCTCGAGCCCGGTTGCTTGATGTATCAGGTCAGCCGGTCGCACGAGAATGCGGATCACTTCCTGTTGTACGAGCAGTACCAGGACATGGCCGCATTGGAGGCACATCGCGAAACCGCGCATTTCAAGGAAATAATCGGTGAGAAGATTTCGCCACTTGTTGAACGGCGCGAGCGAGGTTTCTACAACCTTGTGATCAGCTAGCAGCTTGAGTCAGCAGCTCACGGCAACCACATCACGGCCTCGTCGTGCGCAGTAGGGCGGGCAAGGAGCACAGCATGGGATCTAATTTTGCGAAATCTTCCATCGCCGAGTTGACTGATGGCTACCGCCGCCGGGCATTTTCGCCTGTCGAAGTGGTCAACGAACTTCTCGCCCGCATCGAGAGTCATGATCCGCAGGTGAATGCTTTCTACACCGTGGCGGCTGAACGGGCAGTTGCCCACGCAAGACGCTGTGAAGCGGACATCATGCAGGGACAAGTGGTCCGATCGTTGCACGGCATCCCATTTGCAGCAAAAGATCTGTTTGATACGAAGGGCCTCCGTACGACGTACGGATCGAAGATCTTTGCCGACCATATACCTCAAAACGATGCCGCGGCGGTACGCAGGCTGCAAGAGGCCGGAGCGATCCTCATTGGGAAGACTGCCACCCATGAATTCGCGTGGGGCATCACAACCAACAACCCTCATTTTGGTCCTACGCGGAATCCGTGGCACACCGATCATGTACCGGGAGGATCGAGCGGCGGGTCCGCTGCCGCCCTGGCGGCGGGCATGGTACCAGCGGCATTAGGCACCGACACTGGTGGCTCCATTCGCATCCCGGCCAGCTTTTGCGGGTTGGTTGGTCTCAAGCCGACCTTTCAACGCATAAGTGTGGACGGAGTTTTTCCGCTGGCGACTTCCCTCGACCATCCGGGGCCAATGGCGCGGACAGTTGAAGACGTCGCTACGTTACTCAATGTATTGGCAGGCCATGAGCCGGGCGACAGCTCAAGTGCGCAGCAGCCCGTCCCCGACTACACCGATGGACTGAACCTGGGGATTGCCGGCCTTCGGATTGGCATTTGTTCCGATCTGCACTTCGTACCGTTGAGCACCCAGGTTCAGCGAGTATTCGACGAAAGTATTCGAGTGATGGCCGATTTGGGCGCCGAAATCGTCGATGTGCCACTTGCGACAGCGCCTGATATTTTTGACGCGTATTTCACGCTCCAGCTGGCGGAAGCCTATCACGCCCATCACCGTCAGCGGCAGTTATTTCCTGCGCAGGCATCATCATACGGCGTCGACGTGGCAGATCGGCTGCACCAGGCGAGCTCCGTTAGCCTTGCAGAATACCTTGAGGCGCGTGCCAGTCAATTACGCGTGAAGGCCGAGCTTGAAGATTTGCTCGGTCGAGATGTCGACGTGCTGCTTACACCCGTGAGCGCGGCCGCCCCACCGCGGATAGGCTCCAACACCGTTATCGTGAATGGGCAGGAACTACCGGTTAGGTCCGCGGTGATGCCGTATACAACTCCCCAGGATCTTGCGGGCCTGCCGGCCTGTGCGATCCGGGCGGGTTTCGACAACGATGGGCTGCCCATCGGCATGCAGATCACCGGCCGGCGCTGGGATGAACAAACCGTGCTTCGTGTTTGCAACGCCTTCTTTCACGCTACGTCGAGCATCCAGCAGTCGTGGCCCCAACTGCTTTAGACATCGAGCCTGCCACCTCATTCTTAAAGTAGACGCGCCTCCCCTTACTACGGTCGCGGCCTTATCAGTCATGGTTCCTCTTCATTGAGTCGCCATGACCAAGATCAAAGCGTTTCGATAGTCCCGAGTCCTTGAGCGCTGCCACCTTCTACTGGGTAAGTGTGACGACGAGCCCGCCATGGTCTGCTAGGGCGCCGGTCGGCTTGCTCGGAGCTCAGGCAAACGTGCCGTGACGGCAGCGCCCTCGAGCTGCCCACCGACTCGCCTGGCCGCGACCAGGACTTAGGGCCACCGCATTGGTTGGAGGGAAGTAAAGTGGCTCTTTTGCGCACGTACGAGCTGTGCTAGCCTAGAAGTGGATCCACCCATATCAGAAAATCATGGCTGGAGTTAGGGCCGCTTGGGGAGGTACATATGGCAACGGCGAACGGACATGTAGCCGAAAAGGGCACGTGGGGCTTGAAGACCGGACTCGCGCGCATGCTTAAGGGCGGTGTAATCATGGATGTGGTTACAGCTGACCAGGCAAAAGTGGCCGAGCAGGCCGGGGCCGTGGCGGTTATGGCGCTCGAGCGCGTACCAGCGGATATCCGTGCGCAGGGTGGAGTTGCGAGGATGAGCGACCCCGAGCTCATCATCAAGATCAAGGAGTCGGTGACGATCCCGGTGATGGCGAAGGCTCGCATCGGGCATTTCGTTGAGGCGCAACTCTTGCAGGTGTTGGGCGTCGACTACATCGACGAGAGCGAAGTACTCACACCCGCGGACGAAGAGCATCACATCGATAAGCACGCATTCTCAATTCCGTTTGTCTGTGGCGCTCGCGACCTCGGTGAGGCGCTTCGTCGCATTGGCGAAGGCGCGGCCATGATTCGCACCAAAGGCGAGGCAGGCACCGGCAATATCGTCGAGGCCGTGCGCCATATGCGGGCGATGATGAACGCTATCCGCCAGCTCAAGGGTCTGCAGCCCGAACAGCTCATGGCCTTCGCGCGCGACCTTGGCGCACCCTACGAGTTAGTGCGGCAGGTCCACGAAACCGGCAACCTTCCGGTCGTGAACTTCGCGGCCGGCGGTGTGGCGACCCCGGCAGATGCTGCCCTCATGATGCAACTTGGTGCTGAGGGTGTGTTTGTGGGTTCCGGCATCTTCAAGAGCAGCGACCCCGCGCGGTTCGCGCGTGCAATCGTACAGGCGACCACGCATTATCAGGATCCGGCACGTGTTGCCGAGGCGTCCCGCGGGCTGGGCGAGCCGATGCGCGGGCTCGAGATTAGCACTTTGCCGCATGCAGAGCTTTTGGCGGCACGCGGGAATTAGGCGTATGAGCGAAGTCCGACCATTACGCATTGGCGTGCTGGCGCTGCAGGGCGGTGTTGTCGAGCACATCGCCATGTTGCGCCAGCTTGGCGCGGAGCCGGTCGAGGTACGGCTTCCCGAACATCTGGAAGGCCTGGACGGGATCATTCTGCCGGGCGGGGAAAGCACCACCATCGGCAAGTTGATGGTTGAGTTTGGCCTGTTGGATCCACTTCGGTCGCGCCTCCAGGCCGGCATGCCTGCGTACGGCACGTGTGCCGGCATGATCTTGCTTGCCAACGATCTGGGCGCTAGCAAACAGCCCGAGCTCGGCGTGATGGACATCAGGGTGCGTCGAAACGCGTTCGGCTCGCAGCTCGACAGCTTCGAGCAGGATCTGGAGGTCGCGGGCCTTGATGGACCCATGTTCCATGCTGTGTTCATTCGGGCGCCGATTATCGAGCGGCTTGGAGGGGGAGTAGAGCCCCTCGCATTGCTGGAGAATGGTACGCCGGTGGCCGCACGGCAAGGTCGACTGCTTGTTTCTGCCTTCCATCCTGAGCTCGGCGATGATCCGCGAATTCATCAGTTGTTTCTGGAAATGTGTGCCGCGACCGTCGCAGCCTAACGGCGCGTTTTATAGTCTTTTGCCTCCGGTCTGACCAGGAGCTTGAGCCCGACAGAGGTTGCCGCCTCGATGGGGGCGAGCTGACACTTGCGCAGCGAGGCGGAGACCCCCCTATACTTCCCCATCGATCCTGGTTTCGCAGCGCGTCCCCTCGACCTTAAGCCTACAAAGGGCGCACGAAGCTGGGGAGCAACTCCTCGCATCGCGCACTGAGCGTGCGCCTATCGAGAGATGGCCACTATCCGCCGCTACGGGCTGAGATGTCGATGTCATCGACGGTGCGAAGGTCCAACAATTCTCTATGGACGCGCAAACGCGTAGAATTGTTGTAGCTCCACCTGACTGATACCGAAGGTTGCACCGACGCACGAGTATTCATTTGAATGCGGAGGAAAACGCGACATGGCAGAGGAAGTCGATGTGGTGATTATTGGCGGGGGAATTGCCGGCGCGAGTGTCGCGTATTTCCTTGCCGAGCTGGGAGTGCGTGACGTACTCGTGCTGGAGCGATCCACAGTAGCTGCCGGCGCCAGCGGGCGCGCGAGTGGGTTGGTTGTCTTCTGTGAGGCAAATCACCCCGGACAGGCCGCGCTGCTCAAGGCCTCTGCCGACTTCTATGCGACCTGGGAACAACAAATAGGCGGTCCGTCGGCCATCGCCCGTGTTGGCGCGCTAATGCCGGTCAGCGCGGTTGACCTCGCTTCACTCGAGCGCGAAGTCGGCATCATGCAAGCAGCCGGCCACGATGTACGGCTGCTTGCGTCCGACGAGATTGCTACAGTCGCTCCTGGATGGTACATCGACGACGTTGCTGCAGCGGCATATTCGCCAAGCTCCGGCTATATCGACCCACCAATGGTCACCACCGCAATTATGAATCGGGCGCGTGCGTTGGGCGTGCGGGTCTACCAGGGTGCGGAGGTGGAGGCCATCGATGTTCAGGGAGGCCAGGTAACGGGCGTGGTTGCCAATCGGGGCAGGATTACGGCGCCCGTCGTGATCATCGCGGCAGGTGCCTGGAGCGCGCCCCTGGGCTGGTTGGTCGGCGCAAATCTCGAGGTATGGCCGCATCGCGCTCATGTAATGCATCTGAAGCCGCCAGCCGGCATGCCGTTTCCATTTCCTGTCAGCGGTGATGATCGTAATCATGTCTACTTTCGACCCGAGCCTGGCGGCCTAGTGCTTGCTGCCGACGAGACCGCCGAAGAATATCCTGAAGAGCCACCTGCCGATCCCGATCATTTTGACCCGACCCCGCCCGAATGGTACGGGCGCTGGGTGGTTCAGCAGCTATCGCGCCGCATGCCGGCCATGCGCGACGCCGAGATCGTCGGCGGGCACGCCGGAGTACTGCCAAAAGGCCCGGACAACTACCCGCTCCTTGGCGCCATGCAGGAGGCGCGCGGGCTGTACTGCATCTGTGACACCGGTGGTAATGGCATGACGGCGAGTCCGGGACTGGGCCGGGCGCTGGCCGAGCAGATCGTGTACGGCAAAACGTTTCTTGACATACATCCGTTCCGCCCGTCGCGATTTGCCGAACATGAGCCAATCACGCAGGCGTATCGCCATTCCCATACGGAACCGCCGGTGTCGTGGACTCTGGAAGGCTAAAGCGGTAACCAAGGTCCCACCATGCCGGTCTCAGCCCGTGGCGGTTGATACTCGCGGCATTGGCCCTTCCGATTGAGAAAGTGGCGCAGCCACCTCCTCCAGCGACTTCCGCTCGGCGTCGATGCCCCAGATCCATTCCACCAAGCCACCGGCGATCATGAGGGCGGCGCCCACCATGTAGCCGTAGAAGACATTGATCGGGCGATGCGTGGCGATCAAGGCGCCAAAGATCAGCGGCGCCGCGGCTCCGCCGGCCAGCGTGCCAACTGAGTAGACGAAGGCGATGGCCTGCGCTCGCAGTTCCATTGGGAAGGTCTCGCTAGCGGTGAGATAGGCTGAGCTGGCGCCCGCCGAAGCGAAGAAGAAAATTACCGACCAGGCCACGGTGATGGTGGTGGCGTTGAGCATGCCATTGACAAACAGGATGCCGGTACCAACCAGCAACAGGCCCGAGATAATGTAGGTCCCAGCGATCATCCTTCGCCGCCCAATGGTGTCAAATAAGTGCCCAAGGATCCACGGCCCGAGCAAATTTCCGAGTGCAAACGGAAAGATATACAGGCCCACATTCCCGGAACTGACCCCAAAGAACGTGGTAAGCACCAGCGCCTCAGTGAAGAAGATCGCATTATAAAGAAATGCCTGAGTAACCATCAGGGACAGAGCGACGATCGAGCGGCGCGGATACGTGCGCACCATGGTATTCACCACGTCCCGGAAGCTCACCCGATGGCTGGTATCGACCGTCATCTTGGAGCCCTCCAGCTCCGCCAATGGCTTGCCGATATCACGTTGTACCGTTGATTCGATTTGGCGCACGATTCTCTCTGCCTCGTCCACCCGACCGTGCGTGAGCAACCAGCGCGGGCTCTCAGGCACGTGGCGGCGTACGAGGATGACAGACAGGGCCAGCACGGCGCCGGTGGCGAAGCAGAGCCGCCAACCGATCGACTCGGGCACGAACTTGGGGTCGAGCAGTACCAAGCTTAGGCCGCTGGCCAGAATTGCGCCCATCCAGTAGCTGCTATTGATACTAAGGTCGGTCCAGCCACGGCGCCGGGCCGGAATCAGCTCGTCGATCGCCGAGTTTATCGCCGCGTATTCGCCACCGATGCCGAGGCCGGTGAGGAAGCGAAAGCCCACATAGCTGAACTCGTTCCATGAAAAAGCCGTGCAGACCGTAAAGGTGGTGTAGACGCTCAACGTCACCATGAACAGCTTCTTGCGACCCAGCTGGTCAGTCAGGTAACCGAAGATCAGGGAACCGACAACTGCGCCCGCGATATAGCTGGAGGCCGCGGCGCTGACACCAACGGTGGAAAGATGCAGTGTGTCGGGTTTCTGCAGGACACCGCTTACCGCGTTGATGATAGTAACTTCTAGTCCATCAAGAATCCAGGTGATCCCAAGGGCGAACACCACCGTCCAGTGCCAGCGCGACCAGGGCAGGCGATCCATTCGCGCTGGAATATCCGTCGAGACCAAAGTGCTCCGTGCCATCGTTCGACTCCACGCGAATTGACTCCCCCCGCAACTAAGCTACCACCCGTCTACTTAGTGGAGGGTGGCCGCAGGCAGGGGTTCACGCTATGAGCCGAGCTTAGTTATGCTCATGCGCGTGCGCGATATGAGGGAGGCACAAGTGCCGCAGGTCCGACATCAAAAATGGTGCCGGCACGGATATCCGTACCGGCTACCTGCCAGGCTGAGACGAATTAGCAGACTATGCTTGAGTGGAGGTCATTCCTCACGCTACGGCCAGCTCGAGGGCGAGCTTGCGAATCCTGTGCTGGGCAGGGCCAGGCGGAAGGTGCTCCCTTCAGCACTCGTTGAGTCTAAATCGAGAGTACCGCTCATCGACTGGGCAAATTGACGTCCAAGGTATAGCCCGAGACCAGTACCCACATGACCAGCTCGCATATGACTGTCGGGGACGCGCCCGAAACGCCTGAAGAGGTACTGCTGTGATTCCACTGGTATGCCTGGGCCGTAGTCCTGCACGCGCAGTACGGCCATGCCGTCCTCAACGCCCCACACGACTCGGACTGGACTACCCTCGGACGAGTATTTAGCCGCATTGTCAATCAGATTGGTCACGATATGCAGGAACCGTGACGGGTCTGCCCGGACAGTCAGGTCCGGTGGCCCTGAAATCGCTATTTCCTGTTCCTTGTAAGTCGCTCTCACGACCTCGGCTGCTTGCCGCACCAGGGGAGCAATGGCAATCGTTTGAGACTCGGACTCCGCCGTATCATTGTCCAGGGTCGTGAGGAGTAGCAGATCCTCGACGAGTCCCAACTGGCGGTTCGCTGCCTGGATAATTCGGCTAATCCCTTCCACCCGCTGCGCCTCTTCCAAGCGTGGCCAGTGGTTCTCCATAAGTTGAGCGAATCCAAGAATTGCCGTGAGCGGGGTCCGCAGCTCGTGGCTGGTCGCCGCCACAAAGTCGTTCTGAACGTGCGCAAGCTCTTCAGCCGCGCGTGCCCGTTCTTGTTCGGCTGCAAAGAGGCGAGCGTTACGCAGGGCTTGCATAACGCGCTCGCCTAGTGCCGTGGCAAGCTGAAAGTGATGCTCCGAATAGAGGTATGGAGTGCGACTGCCAATGGAAAATGAGCCGACGGTCTCTCCGTCGGCGAATAGTGGCACAGCGATCAGGCTGCGAACGCGGGCATCGCCGTCGCGTGGGGGTACATTAATCCAGTCCAGATCGTCCTGCAAATCTGGGACATAGTTCAGTTTTCCGTGTATGACCGGCATCCAGCGACCTTGCTCATTCAACAATGGAACCAAGCGACTGCCTGGCGCATGGGACGGCTCGCCCCAGCTCGCAGTGGATACAACCCAGCCATCCTCAAACAGCTCTACATCCGCATAGTCGCACGGCACGATACGAGACACTTGCTCCAGGACCCGCTGATAGAGCTCGCCCGGCTCCAGCGTGCTGGAAAGCATCGCGCCGACTTCAGCCAAGGCCTGGGTCTCGGTGCCGCGGACCTCGCGAAGCAGTGCTAGCTCCTCGGCCACTCGACGGGCCTGGTCAACCGTGCGCTGGGCTTGCTTTCGCTCGCTAATGTCACGTGAAATGCCCGAGACGCCGATTGCCTTTCCGGCAGAATCCTTTATGAGCGAGAGGGAAACGGAAACTTCAATCGCCTTGCCATCCTTGCGCATGCGAACGGTCTCGAGATTGGCAAGGTGCTCGCCTTGCCGCAAACGCGTATATAGGTTCATGCTAGCGTCAGTCAGTTCAGCCGGAATAAGCATGGTGATGGGCTGGCCAATCGCTTCCAACGCAGTGAAGCCAAATAGGCGCGTCGCACCCGCATTCCAGCTCTGGATAATGCCTTCCATTGTCGAAGAGATGATCGCATCTTCCGAGGAATCCACAATCGCCGCCAGGCGCGCGCGCTCCTCCCCGGCGCGTATCAGTTCCGTGACGTCAGTCGATACTCCGATAAGACCACTGACGGAACCATTCTCGTCGTGCTGGAGCGCATAACGTGTCTCGTACACCCACCCATGTGT
>JAQBPC010000383.1 GCA_028287725.1 Chloroflexota bacterium
TTAAGTGCTTTGACGATCAGGTTGAGTGGCCGGACTATATCTGGGGCATAGAGAATCTTCGAGCGCGCCGCGAGCGCTTGCGGAAGCGAATATTTGGACCGTTTAGACCTGTTCGGCGCTTGCCGACAAAAGTAGAGACAGCATATGACTTGCTGAACTGCCCTCTGGGGGCCGACCTCGAAACGGTCAACAAGTTATATCGCGAAGCAAGTCACCGGCACCATCCCGACAAGGGTGGATCCGATTCGATGATGGCCGGTCTAAACAAGGCAGTTGGCGTCATACGGGACTACTGGCAACGGCAGACGGCATAGCCAGGGGGCATCCATTTCACTTCGTCGTTCGGCACGTATATTTACCCCCGAACATGTAAAACGCAGCTACAACTATTACTCCCCTAGCCCTGCTATACACGTCCGAACACACCAGGCTGGGGTTCAGTGCCACCATGCCGACGCCGTGGCTTTAACGGCCGCGGCGACCGGCTCCTCGAGGTCGGCGGAGAGAGTACTCAGTTGTCGGATCCACTCGCCGATCCAAATGACGGCAACTGCCGCGTGACCTTCGGAGTGGTCCTCATTCCACGAACGCAGACAGACCAGCGCGGCTTCGTGCAACGTATCTTCTCGGACTGCGTTTGCCGGTGGCTCGTCGCTGGTTCCCTTGGACAGCTCATCGGCAAGCCGCTGATAGCCGGCGATCATCACCCGCATCTGGGCGTCGAGCGTTATTGTTCCATTGCCGCAGCCATATGCAAGAGATTCCGTGTCGGCGAGATCGTTGACAACGTCCCCAACTAACATGGCGTGAGTCCCAGACGCTATCAAGAAGGCACCGGTTTGAGGATCCAGCGCGTTTGCAGCACGTTCTCGCATATACTGCTCGAACGCGTCGTCAGTGCGGTTCTGTGCGTTCTCCGCAAGGTCTCTGACATGCCCTACGCCATCGGCCGCACTGCCCTCCAAGACGCGCTTGAGCGAGCAGCGCACGAATTCAGAAACTGCTTCATAGCAGCCACCAAGCGACTGACGGAACTCGACGCCGGCGCCCCGCGGCCAGAGCAGCAGACCGGTCACGACGCTAATGCCTACACCTAACGCTACGTCCTCGACGCGAACTAATCCAACCTGCCATCCCGACGGCGCGATCAAGTTGAAGAGAACGATCACCAGTACCGTGAAAGCGACCTGGCCGGCGAGGAAGCCGGCCGCGCTGGCCGCGTAGCTCGCTGTAAACACGAGCACCGGTAGCGCAATCCAGAGGACGACCGTGGAAGACCCTATAGTCAGTACGAAGAGCGCTGCGACAATAAAGCCTAAAACGGTGCCCGCGATCGCCTGAATTGACGTTCGGCCCGTCGCAAGAGCATTGGATCGAAGAACTGAAAGCGCACCTAGGACTACCCAGAAGCCATGACTGACACCCAAGAGCCCGGCCACCAGTACAGCCAAGGCGAGCCCAAATGCAATGCGAATACTGCTATGCAGTACACTCGACGCGGGATCGAGGTGCGTTCTAATTCGCCGTGCTATTTGGGTCACGAACCCAGTGAGTCTCGTTTGGCGTGGCGTTCCGGTTGGAGCGTGGATACTCGCATCTAACGGTTTACCGGCTGCTAGTATCGCATTGGTGCCCAATGCAAAGGTTACATAGGAAGTCGCCCTCAAATCTGAATCGACGGTAAGATTGTCGATGACCTTCTCCGCGGGCACTCCGGCTCTCATGGCATCAGTTGCCCAAATGTCAAGAGCCCCCCAGTGGCCAAGCCGTGCACGTTCAAGGCCTTTGAGATCCGGCGGCGTCCCACCTTTGAGTACTTCTGCGCTGCTTTCGAGCGTCCGTACCACAGCCAATGCGAGTGTGTCTCCCGCCACGTGGCACGCGTGCTCCGCGGGTAGCGTCACTTGAGACTGTCGGGAAGATAGGGCGACAAGTCTGTTTTGTTGAGTCATCAGCTCGACAAATGCTCGACCGCGTCGGGCTGTGCCTTCTGGGCGGTTTGGCGTTCCCGCATATTCCTTGCGCACTACAGCAACCGAGTCGGCCGCAATCTGCCTGAGCTTGGCGATGTCTCGACCGGTTTCTTCTCGCGTTGCTTCAATCAACGTGGCAATGGCGCGGCATGCTGCAGCCGCCTTATCTAGCAGGCGTTGCCGCCCAACGTGTGGCCACAGCAGGGTTCCAGCCAGCGTCGCCACAGCACCGGCAGCCAGCCAGCCACTGACGCGCGGGCCTATCGCCGCCGCTGTTGCGGGCGTGGCGACAGACAAAACAAACGAGAGTAGAAGTGCAGGTCGGGCTGTACTGATATAACTGCCGAAGATACCGGAAAATTGTACACAAAAGGCAACTATGAGCATGGCAACGGCGCCAATCCGCGGGTTTGTTGAAGCCAGCGTGCCGATCGTCACGAGGATTGCCCCAAAGAGTACCGTGGTGAGGTAGGCCAAAGCCCGCTGGCGCCTCGGCCCGCCGAAATCCGCCAGGACGAGCAGCGAAAAGCAGCCGAACACGACGAAAGTCGTAAACTGAACGTTGCCGACCACGCGCATCGCGACGGAAAGCGCCAATGGTATGACTATCGCCGCCCGCGCGGCGCGACGAAATGCCACCCTGCCGGGGTCGTGGGCCAGGTGCAAGTTCTTCACGGCTGAGATCAACGCCGGTTTCATGCGTACTCTCGCTCAGCTCCCGCGGCTGCCGTTCTGCGCCATTTCGACTCCTTAACAGAGGCCTTTGTTCCAGGGTGCATGGCAACCCTCAGCAGTTGTCGCAGTACCTGCTTATGTGCGACGGCGAGCAATGTGATGCCTGTGGTGGTTGCGCTTGCCTTCATGCGGCCGTGGACTTGCCAATCGGATAAATGACAAGACCTCGCGCTTAGACGAATAGTGGCTCAACACTAAGCTTTGCGACACGTTCTTCAAGCGCGTCTTGCGACATGCTTTCATCAAATCGACTTGCGGCAGAGAGCACTTTAGGAAGTAAGTTGATATCGCCGACAGTGTTGAGGAAGATGCTCGGCCGCGCCAGCACCCACCACACGGCCGCATCAATCTCTGTCTGGTCTTCCAACGGCTTGTACCACGTCGCGCGCGTATGTTTCTGGCCCATCCAGGGCTCGCGGGCGATCGCTTTGATCGTCTGGACTGCCGCATTGCGCTCCTGGCAAGTTCGGACAACGCTGTTGAAGTTCGCGGCGTAGTACTCGTTCTGCATCGTGATGTAATTGTAAGGAAGTAAAACCGAGTCGAAGTCAAAGCGCTGGAGACTGCGTAGGTGCGTGGCCGCGATTTGCATTCCGTGTCCAGTAATGCCGATTCCTCGTATAAGCCCTTGCCGCTTTGCATCCAATGCGGCTTCAATCACGCCGCCTGGGCTCAGCGCGACATCCCATTCAATTGGATCGGCAAGGTTGTGAAACTGCCATAGGTCGACATGGTCGGTTCCCATGCGCTCAAGCGAGCGCTGTAGCGCTTCCATACCGCCCGTAGCCGTGCGCTGGTCAGTCTTTGTCGCGACGAAGAAATGTTCAGGATAGCGCTTGAGCCAGGGCGCAATGCGGAGCTCGGCGTCGCCGTAACTGGCCGCCACATCAATGTGGTTGACACCGTACTGCATCAATACGTCCAGCGTGCGATCAGCATCAACCTGCGAGACCGCGCTCAGAGACGCCCCTCCAAATATGGTTCGCGTACTGTGATGACCTAGCCGCCCGAAGGGTAAGGTTGCGATTGCCATTCCTCGGCCTCCTTTGTGTTGTGCACCGTGTGAGTCATTGACCGACTCTTGACCTATCTTCATACGATAACGCGTCGGCGTTAAGGCTGCGGACGGGTACACTCGGGCGCACAACTCCTGCTGCCACGTCGTGAAAGAAGCCCGGCCGGTTAGTCAGGGTGATGCCGGCTTCACCTGGACCTGGCTGACCGGGCCGTATGCTGCTCGATACGCGACCAGCGTGAAGAGGCCCGGTTGCGAAGCGAATCATTGCTTCGCTCTAATACGCCCAAACTTGAAAATTGACTCCGCCGAATTCTACGAATATCTCGGCAATAAAGTAGCTGCCGTGCAATGTGGTCGTGGTACGCTTGGAACGTAGCGCATGACGCTACAGTGCGATGCACAGGAGGACGAACAT
>JAQBPC010000394.1 GCA_028287725.1 Chloroflexota bacterium
TAGTCAGGAGCGCCGTGATCGCCGGGCATCTCGACACTGCGACCGGCCCGGCGGTCTTCCTGCACTTGGGCAACTTGCACGCCGGCGACTTGCTCTACGTGACTGTCGCCGATGGCAGTGAGCGCGCGTTCAAGGTCACGGAATTGGCAAACTACCAATTGGACAAGGCACCGCTCACACGGATTTTTGGTGCAAGCGATGCCGCGCACTTGAACCTGATTACCTGCAGCGGCGACTGGCTCCCCCAGCAACACGTGTACACAAAGCGGTTGGTGGTCTATTCGACACTCGTCGAATAATGCATGAGCCGGTGACTTTTCGGACCAATTCCCAACACCACCCTGCCATCGACGAACTCCGCGTCGATACCGTTAATTCGCGGCGACCAGTCTTTACGCAGCGTCGCCAGCGTACTGGTCCGGTGCGCCTCGAAGATCCGGCGCACGAGTTCAGCCACCTCCGGTGTGGTTATGGCCATATCTTCTCATCGCTCCATACTCGACCGCTCCTGCTTCCCCGTAAACCTAAAAGATGGGGCTTTCCTCACGGCAGGTCGGTTGTGCCTGTTACGGTTAACGCTTCGGCTACGGCGTCCGCGAGCGCCAGCGCTCTACCCTCGGCCCAGGCGCGAGCAAAGACTGCTTCGCCCAGCGAGGTGCGCAGGGTGGCCAGGACTTCGCCCTGGAGCCGCTTCTCTGGCTCGGGTTGGGGAGCACTAAGCTGCTCACGCGTCGCCGTCGCGGCGGCAAAGAAGCGAACAGCCCGTTTCATGTCACCCAACTGTTGCACGATGCCTGCCATTCCCTCAAGACTGGTCGCCATGCCTTCTCTATTGTTCACCTCGCGTCGAAGTGCAAGGCCCTCTAGCTGAAGCTCGGTCGCTCGAAGTAACTCGCCACGGTCAACAAACACCGAGGCCATGTAGCAGAGCGAGCTGGCGATGCTGTTCTTCGAACCAATAGCGCGTTTGATCGCCAGCCCCTCTTCGAACAGGCCTACGGCGCGCGCCAGATCGCCTCGAGCGTGTTCCGTCAGACCCAGGTTGGTGAGCGTGCGGGCCATGCCATCCTGATCGCCCATCTCGCGCTGCAGCGCCAGGCTCTCTTCCATATAAGGAACGGCCGTCTCCATATCGCCAAGGTCGCATGCCTGGCTCCCCAGGCTTCCGAGTACGGCGGCAATCAGCGTCTTGTCGCCCACCGCGCGGAGCAATGCCAGGCTTTCCTCGAAGTAAGCGAACGCGCGCTGATAATCGCCCTGCCAGCCTGCCACATTGCCGAGGTTGTTGAGAATCAGGGCGATGTTTCTGGTGTCGCCGATAGCGCGCAGCAGCGCCAACCCTTCCTCGTACCAGGCCACGGCTCGAAGGTAGTCGCCCTGGTCGGAGGCTAATACGCCGGCCGCACGCAACGCTTTGCCGCGCAGGCGCGCGTCCTCTTCGCTGACTGCTGCGCCTGCCCGCTGCAGCGCTTCCTCAAGCCGGCCCTGACCCTCGCTCAAATAGCCGCGCAAGTACCAGAAGCGTCCCAATGCGGCGGCAAGTCGCAACTCCATCTTCGGCAGGCGGCGCTCTGCGGCCCAGCGCAGTGCCGCGCGCAGATTGTCGTGCTCCCGATCCAATCGTGCCAGCCAGGTTCCCTGCTCTGGGCCGCGGAGGGACTCGTCGGCCCGCTCGGCCAGGTCGAGGTAATAGTGCAGGTGCGCATCCCGTGCCGTCGCTGCCTCCCCGGCAGCGGCTAGCTGTTTCGCCGCATAGTGCCGTACCGTCTCCAGCACGCGGTAGCGCGCTGCACCCTGCATGTCTTCGCACACCAGCAGCGACTTGCGCACCAACCTATCCAGGCCATCCACAACTTCCCATTCCGCATCCGCGTCGTTCTTAGCGCTGTCGGGCTTCGGCACTACCGCGGACACTGCTTCCAGCGTGCAGCCGCTCGTGAAAACCGCCAGGTGCCGGAGTACCAACTGCTCAACATCCTGGAGCAGTGCATAGCTCCAATCCAGGGTGGCTTGCAGCGTCTGCTGGCGTGCAGGTGCGCTGCGCGGGCCCAACGTGAGCAGCCGTAGACTCTCCTGCAGCCGGGCGGCGATCTCAGCAATGCCAAGCGTGACTACCCGTGCGGCGGCGAGCTCTAACGCCAAGGGTAAGCCATCCAGCCCCCTGCAGATGGCCGCAACCGCCGCCGCATTGTCCTCGGTCAGCTCTAGTCCAGGACGTTGCGCCCGCGCCCGCGTCAAAAATAGCCGCACGGCTGCGGACTCGGCTTGTGGTTCCAGGCTAGCCCTCTCAGCAGGAAGCGTGAGTGCAGGCACGGCCCAGGGCTGTTCACCGGTCACCCCGATCGTCTCCCGGCTAGTGGCAAGGATCTGGACGGCTGGGCACGCGGCCAACAGTTTCGCGACCAGACTCGCACAGGCTGGGAGTACGTGTTCACAGTTATCGAGCAGCAGCAATAACCGGCTGCCCTGGATTGCATCGGCGAGAGTCACGTCGACCGTTTGGCCAGGCGCTTCCTGTACGCCTAAGGCTCTGGCTGCCGTGCGGGCCACCGCGAGGTCCTCGCCGTCCGCGCTCGGCGGCAATCCGGAGAGGTCTACCATCCAAACGCCGTCTGG
>JAQBPC010000421.1 GCA_028287725.1 Chloroflexota bacterium
GCGTGCGCCATCACCCGTTTCCTTTCGGTGGCTTGGATGGATCAAATACCTCGATCGTGAGGGCCGTGCTTTTATCAAACTCCAGCAGCGTGCCCAGGGAGACGTCGGTAATCCGAAGGTGCGCCGGTGCGGTCGTGACGAATGGGTTACTCTGCGCTGCCCTGTACTTGAATCGGATCATGCCCTGTCTGTCGGTCACGGTTCGAAATATCGAAATCTGGTAGATGCCGGACTGGTCGTAGCGGAGAATCGTGCCGGCGTTGTTGCTCATGTCGATCAGGTCGATTACATCGCCGGCCCGCGGCGCATGGTTGTCGTTGAGGTACTGAACGGTGACCGTCGCCATGCTCGTGCCGTCGGCCGGAAGCTCCCGCGGCGTGACATGCACGATCACCCGGATCGTCGAGGCGTGCGCATAGTCGATTGCCAAGGAGATGCCGAGGACCAGCACAATGCCGACAACGACCGTCAACGTAACCAGCCGCGCCTTTACCACTGGCCGACCTCCTTTCGCTGAGTGACGACCGGATGACCGCACAGTCATCCGGTCGCCCGCGAGTGGTGAGACTATGCGCCTATTTGGCGGTGGCGAGGTACGAGTTGGCTGCGTCCTTCATGACTCCTTCAATGTGCGTAAAGAAGGTCTTGTCGTCCTCTTTCCCAGATGTCCACACGGCGAGCTCTTTCTCCAGGTTCGGTGTTGCATCAGTAGCCAGACCAAATGGATAGGTGTCGCCGAGCTGCCGCCAATCCGGTACGGGCGTGCCATTGAGTCCGGCGAAGAGCGGGGCCATCTGTGCCCCGAGCGCCGCCGGAATCTCCTGAGGGTTCTCGTTCACGACGTATTGGTCCTGCTGCGGCGCGGTGATGTACTGCAGCCACTTGATGGCCGCCGGCAGGTTGTTGTCCCGCTTGATCGCCTTTGCAACAATGGACCAAGCCGTATATGGCGTACCATGTGCTTGCCGTTGAACCGACCCGGTCGGAATGGAACCATAAGGCGTCATCACTCGTGCATCAGTCTTCTTCGTGGGGATGGGCGGGAAGCCTGTGACCATAGTGAAGTGACGCGCTGGGTTCGAATACTCGCCAAAGAGGTCGCCGATGTAAAAGGCGCGTTGGGCGAGCTTGCCCTGTGTCCAGAGCGCCTCGACGTCCGCGGTTTGCCAACCCGTGACCCAGTAGCTGATGTATTGCTTGGCCTGCAGGAACATGGCTTGATACAGCGGATCGTTGCTGTTAATGATCCCGTTCTTGATGGCCAGTGCGGTCATTTTGGGGGTGATCTGGTCCTTCACCGTCGTTCCGGCAGGATTGCCGGTCGGGTTAATCTTCTTATAGACGTGCCCCATGTAGGCGGGCCAGAGCGCCGACCAGAACGGCCATGAAGTCTCTCCGGCGCCGCTATGCGAGGTTTCACCGGATACCGCGTTGAGGCCCTTGGCCTTCAAGGTGGCCAGTTGCTTCATCCAGTCGCTCCAGTCAGCGGGAATCGAGGTAGAGACCTGGGCCTTTTTTAATAGCGCTGCGTTACCCAATTCGCCGATGACCAGATTCGGGTATGTCGCGTCGAACGGGATGAACCACTGGTGTCCCTGCGCGTTGTCCATGTTCGCGGAACCCGCCCAGTCAAAATCGCAGCTGCTGGTCTGGAGAAGGCTCGCCGCGAAATTGTGGCACCAGTCCTTCACGGCGGTGTTATATGGGTCCTTGACCGTTGCGTAGGACTCTAAAGGAAGGAACCAATTCTCCGTGCGGAAAATCGTCGTGTTCGGTATGTCGACGATATCCGGCATAGTATTGGCCGCCTGTTGGGCCTGGAAGTAGGTCGTGGTTTGTGTCAGGCAGGTTTGCGCGATCGACACGCACACCGGAGCCACGAAGTTAATGTGAATCCCCGTCTGCGCCTCGAATCTTGTAGCGAGTACCTTGAGGGCCTTATAGACCAGGGGTTGCGCGGCTGTGGGCGCGCCGGTTGTTGGCGTGTACTGATATGCATACATGCTGACCGTCTGTCCGGCAGCCGCGTGGGTGGCTACCAGGGAAGTCGGAGTGAGTGTGAGACCAGCTAGGATGAGGGAAAGCGAGACCCGTGCGAACTTAGACCGGCGCATACGTGTTCTCCCCTCTGAGGAACCTCCGTTGTTCAAGCGATGGGCCCGACAATGAACGCCATCGCAACATGGATCGGCTCTGGTCTTCGCCGGATTAGCCGTGGCGTATGTCCGCACCTCCTCCCTCAATCGGTGGCGAAGCATCAGGCATCGCGTCGGTCGGTGCGGGCAAAGTGGAATGCATGGTAGTTGTATCGACGCCGGAACGTCCGGGAGCGGGGGCGCTTGATTCGCGCACGGTAAACGTCGTCGACAGGACAATTTGCTGCGGTCCGCTGTTGGGACTGTTTAGCAGCGAGAGTAAAACCTCGACCGCGCGCGTACCAACCTCATACATCGGCACGTGAACGGAGCTGAGCCGAGGGCGCACGCGTTCGACCCAGGGAGAGTCTTCGGTCGTTACAATTGCCAGGTCGTCTGGGATGCGCACGCCAAGGTCCTGTGCCGCCTCCAGCGCTCCAATAGCCATCTGTTCGCTCAAGGCGAAGATGGCAGTGGGAGGGGTCCGCCGACGCAGCAACTCTCTGCCCAGGTTGTAGCCGGATTCGAAGGTCCAATCGCCCAGGACGACTAAGGCTGGATCGACCGGAACGTCGAAGTCCGCCATGGCCCGCTGAAAACCCAGGGTACGTTGGTGGACGATCTCGTTGTGGTCGCTCCGCCGTGCTGACAAAAGCGCCAGGCTGCGATGACCAAGTTCCAGCAGGTGGCGCGTCGCCAGCGCGGAACCACCGGCCTCATCAGCCTTCACCCAACTTACCGGAAGATCGCCGGCGTCTCGCCCGACGAGGACAACGG
>JAQBPC010000430.1 GCA_028287725.1 Chloroflexota bacterium
GTGTCATCAGCTTGCCGACCGGATTTCGATCGAAGTACGACAGCGCGAGCCGTTGCAGATGGCTGAAGATCTGCGTCCGCATGTCGTACATGATGCTTTGGCCCAGCACGTTCAGTAAGATGGTCTGGGTATATCGGAGGGCAAAGCCGGTCAACAGAAACAGCAGGTAGAGCATGGCGACCGTGAAAGCTGTGCGCCGGTAATCGTCGAGATTTGTGCCTGGCTTTGCTGCCAATGCGGGCCTCACCGCGTGGTCGAGCGCATACCCGATCAGCGAGGGGCCCGCAAGATCCACCAGGGAAGCGAAGAATAGCAGCAGAATCGCGGCGACCACGAGACCACGATACGGCCTGAGGTAGCCAAGCAGCCGCCGCATGAGGCCGGCATCATATCCCTTGCCGGCGACCTCATCTTCCTGAATGAAGGCGCTCATGCGATTTCTTCCGGTGAGCGTGCATCTCCTCCGGTAAGTTGGGCAACCTGCTGCTCCGCCGCGCGCCCACCGGGGAGCGAATCGTCGACCTGCAGTTCTTCGGTCAGCAGCTGGCGCCGGTACATGGCAGCATACAAGCCGCCCTGTGCGACGAGCTGCGCATGCGTCCCGCGCTCCACGATCCGCCCCGCGTCCATCACCACGATGACGTCCGCGTCGCGCACGGTTGAGACGCGGTGCGAGATTATCAGCGAGGTGCGCTTGGCCATGACGCCACGGAGACGGCGCAGAATCTCCTCTTCGGTGTAGGTATCCACGCTTGAAAGCGCGTCATCCAGGATCAGGATTCGCGGGTCCTTTATCACGGCCCGAGCGATGGAAGTACGCTGCTTCTGCCCACCCGACAGCGTGACGCCGCGCTCCCCGACCGTGGTATCGAAACCCTGCGGAAAATCAGCCACGTCGTTGGAAAGTTGTGCTACATCGGCAGCGGCCTGTACTGCCAGACGGTCGCTTTGCTCGACACCATACGCGACATTATCGAGGAGCGGCTCGGAGAACAGGAAGGTCTCCTGGGGAACGTAACCGATTGCCCGACGGAGGGCCTGAAGCGGTAGATGCCGCACGTCCACCCCGTCTACCAGCACCTGGCCTTGCTGCGCCTCGAACACGCGCGGGATCAAGTTCACAAGCGTGCTCTTGCCGGCGCCGGTTGGCCCGACAATCGCCACGGTCTGGCCAGAATCGACACGGAGGTTTATGTCATGCAGCACCTCTCCGGCTCCATAGGAAAAGCTCACATGCCGGAACTCGACCGCACCGTTGACGCTCGTAACCGCTCGTGTTTCGGCGTGGTCGGCGATAGCCGGCGTGTAGGTGAGCACCTCATTTATGCGTTCCCAGGACGCGTTCCCCTGCTGGAATAGGTTGAATGCCCAGCCTAGGGCGATCATCGGCCAGGTGAGCGCGCCTATGTAGGCGTTGAACTGCACAAATTGACCTACCGTTATCCGGTGATCGATGACGTCGTTGCCTCCGAGCCAGATAAGCATCACCACGGCTGTGCCCGCGACCAACGCCATGGCCGGCCACATAAGCGACGAAATTCGCGCATATGCGATGCTGCGCGACCGGTATTCATGCGTTACGCGGTTGAATGCCGCTATCTCCGGGTCTTCCTGAACGTACGCCTTAATTGCGCGAATTCCGGAAAAGTTCTCTTGCGCGTGAGCCGAAATAGCGCCAAACTGCTCTTGCACCTGCTTGAAGCGCTGTTCGATGCGGCGCCCAATGACCACGAATACCACAGTAACCAGCGGCAGCACGCAACCCGCGTAGAGAGTCAATCGAAGGTCGATATGCGCCATGACCACCACGGTGAGCGCGAAACCCACACCGGTGTTGAACACATTGCTGATTCCTGGCCCCAGCAGATTCCGTATCGCGCTGAGGTCGTTAATGGCCCGCGCCACCAGGTCGCCGATCTTCCGGTTCTGAAAATAAGCCAGCTCCAGCTTCTGGAAGTGGGCAAATACTGCATTCCGCAGCTCGTACTCGATGTTGCGGGAGACGCCGACTATGGTGTATCGCGCACCAAATCCGAGCCCACCTTGCAGGATGGCGACGCCGATGATCAGTGCCGCGGAAAGCAACAGCGAGGCATGGGCTCCATCACGTCGCATGTCGTCGATGGCTCGCCCAAGCACCAGTGGGCCAAGCAGCGCACTAGCGTTCGACGTGATTACAAAGAGGAGTCCGAGTGCCAGGCCGCCAAGATGGCGGAACAGATAGGTACGCAGACCATAGAGGGTGGACATGGCTCCAGTGTACAGGAGCACGCTCAGGAGTAACGCCAATGTAATGTACTTTACGAAAGCGGACTTGGCTGCAGTGAGCAGCCGGCAATCACTGCATTTCGCGGATACTAAGGAGCCTTCATGCTCGGACGAACGCATCTTATCTTCGGCACCACGACGACCCTCGCGGCGGTTACCTTTTTCGCTTCCGGTCTCTTTCCCACGGCGGGAAGTCACAACCTTATCTATGACCTCCAGGGCACCCCACACACGCTGACCGTACCCAGCCTAGAGCCGATCGTCTGGCTGGCCCTGGCATTTGCCGCGGCAGTGGGCAGCCTGCTGCCGGATATCGATCAACCCGGATCGCTCGTCACCAGGATTCCCGCGAACCGCGCACGAGACTTTCGCCGTGCCGGAATACGGTACGGCGGAGGGCCCGTCCTGGGTTCACCTGCGCGCCTCACAGTCGACGCGGTAAGCGCCGGAGGTATGGTGGCGAGCGCGATGCTCGGGGGCAATAGCGGCCGCCAGAGAGGCCCATACCGACTGCTGTTGATCGTGCTGGCCATCCTTGCCGCGTCACTTGCGGCAATGTTCCGCTGGCTGCCGCCGCGGCAGGCGCTGACACTATCAGCACACACCCGGCATTCGGTCGCATTTCTCCTGGCATGTATTGCCGTTGTCGCCGGCCTCATCGCCGCGGGCGGCATTGCACACTTGATCAATCGGCTGCCTGGGCATCATCGGGGCTTTACGCATGCCCCGGCAGTTGGCCTTGCGCTGACCGCGGCAGGCCTCATTCTGGGCCCGTCGCTGTTTCCCGCATTGCCGGGTGTTGGCGCCGCATTTGGCATCGGCTACCTCACGCACCTCGCCGCCGACGCCATGACCATCAAAGGTATTCCGTTGTGGCTGCCCGGTCAGCACCGACCATCCCTGCACCTATTGCCACCCCACGTACGGGTGCAAACCGGTAGCGCCGGGGAGACAGTCTTTAACTTCGTATGGCCGCCCGTGCTGATCCTGCTGGTCGTCCTCACCGGCCGCTAACGTGGATAACTAGCCGCAAGTTCGCAACGGGCGCCGGCTATTATCCACAACCGTGCTTCAAACTCGCGTGCTACTACGCCACAATTCCACATGCAGTAGCATGAGGGCGAGGGCCACTTTAGCATGTAATGCCCGCTTTCCGGAGCATTTGCTCAAATCAGGCCTAAAGCGGCTATGAGTCCACCGCATGAGCACCGTGTCCAAACCGTCCGTAGGCCAAAAGCCTGTTTTCGGTTGAGCAGTTCATCAAGGAATGCAGCGGTGAGCGAGGGAACGAATACGTGATTCTTTACCCCGACAGGCCGGCTCCCGAATCCGCGCTCCAGCAGCGGCTAAATCGTGCCCGCTCCGGCGTACACCAGTCAAAGGCGCCGTCCAACCGACTGGTGGCCGCTGGAAGCGTCGCGGCACAGTCCGAAGACCTGGCGGCACTTTTACAACGTTTGCCATACCAACGGAGGCGCTTCTGGAAATTGTTCAGCGTATAGCGCTCAGGGCAACCGAGAGCCAGTGCTTACGGTCGAAGGTGCTCCGTGAAAAACGCGGTGATCGCGTTATAGCACGTCACGCGATTCTCAAACTTGAGCACATCGTGGCCCTCGTTCTCGAACAGCAAGTATTCGACCTGCTTC